>JBQGFI010000139.1:0-30315 GCA_052040065.1 Marmoricola sp. | reverse complement strand
GGGGGGGTGGGGGGGGGCCCCCCCCCCCCCCCCCCCCCCCCCCCACCTCTCCGCCTCCTCCTTCACCTCCACCGACCCAGATCGGAGCCGTCGTGGCGCAGACCTCCCCCTTCCTCCGCCTGCAGGGGCTGACCAAGAGCTTCGGCGGAGCACGGGCGCTCGATGGCGTCGACCTGACCGTCGGGTCGCAGCAGATCCACGGTCTGCTCGGCGAGAACGGCTCGGGGAAGTCGACCCTCATCAAGGTCCTGTCCGGGTTCCACGAGCCCGACGCGGGCACCCTCGAGGTGGGGGGACGTCCGGTCGAGCTGCCGCTCCGGCCGGGTCAGTACCGCGAGCTCGGCTTCGAGTTCGTCCACCAGGACCTCGGCCTGATCCCCAACCTGAGCGTGACCGAGAACCTGTTCCTGGGTGAGGTCGCGGCCTCGAGGTCCCCCTACTGGTCGTGGCGCACCGCTCGACGGCGGGCCGAGGCGGTCTTCGCGCGGCACGAGATCGACCTGGACCCGCGCGCCCTGGTCGAGGCCGTCCGGCCCGTGGACCGGGCGATGCTCGCGATCGTCCGGGCCGTCGAGGGGCTGCGAGCCCTGAGCGGTGGTGACGAGTCCGCGGCCATGCTCGTGCTCGACGAGCCGACCGTGTTCCTGCCGCAGGACGAGGTCGAGGTGCTCTTCGGCTTCATGCGCACGATCGTGCGTGGCGGCTCCAGCGTGCTCTTCGTCTCCCACGACCTCGACGAGGTGCTCGCCATCACCGACCACGTGACCGTGCTCCGCGACGGTCGGACCTCGGGAAGCGTGGCCACCTCGGAGGTCGACAAGGAGGGACTGGTGCGGATGATCATCGGTCACGATCTCGCCCAGGAGGACGAGTCCTCTGCCGAGGTCGACCAGGTCGGGAGCTCCGCGGTCCTCACCGTCGAGGACCTGAGCACCGACACCCTGAGCAACGTGTCCTTCGAGCTCCGTGAGGGGGAGGTGCTCGGCTTCGCAGGACTGGTCGGGTCCGGCTACGAGGACGTGGTGTACGCGCTCTACGGCGCCGACCGCCACGCGACGGGCTCGATGACGGTCGCCGGACGACCGACCGTCGACCTGGCCCGGCACTCCCCGAGCGCAGGGGTCCGCGCGGGCTTCGGCCTGGTGCCTGCCGATCGGAAGAACAACGGCAGCATCGCGACCCTGAGCGCGGCCGACAACATCAACCTGACCGTGCTCGACCGGCACTTCCGCGGGCTGCGCCTGCGACGCCGGGCGATGCAGCAGAACGCACAGGACCTGATGCACCAGTTCGACGTCCGCCCGCCCCTGCCGGACCTCGAGTACGGCTCGTTCTCCGGCGGGAACCAGCAGAAGGCCATGATGGCGAAGTGGCAGCAGATCACCCCGCGGGTGCTGCTCGTGCACGAGCCCACGCAGGGCGTCGACATCGGGGCGCGTGAGCAGATCCACCAGCTGATCCGCGGCAACGCCGCGACCACGGCGACCATCTGTGCCAGCTCCGACTACGAGCAGCTGGCCTCCCTGTGCGACCGGGTGGGGGTCATCGTGCGCGGTCGGCTCGTGGGCTTCATCAGTGGCGCCCACCTCACCAAGGCCACCATCGCCGACCACTGCCACGGTCGCGCCCGAACCGCCGTACCCACCCCCTCGTCGTGAGCCAGCCCCACGGAGACGTTTCGGAGACCACCATGACCACTTCTGAGCAGACCACCGAGTTGGCACCGCAGCCCGAGTCCGACGGTCCCAACCGAGCGGCGGAGCGCAGTCGTCGGAGCAGGCGGGCCAAGCGCCTGGAGGCGGGCGCGCTGCCGCTGGCGTGGCTCGTCGTCGCGACCGTCTTCAGCATCCTGGAGCCCGCCGCCTTCTTCTCCTGGACCAACGTCGGCTCGCTGTTGGCGTCCCAGACCGTCCTCGTCGTGGTCACCCTGGCGCTGATCGTGCCGCTGAACACCGGCGACTTCGATCTCTCGGTCGCCTCCGTGGTCGGGCTGTCGGCGGTGACGATCGCGATCCTCAACGTCAACAGGGGTTGGCCGATCCTCGCGGCGATCGGTGCCGCGCTCCTGGTGGGACTACTCATCGGACTGGTCAACGGCGCCCTGACGGTGCTGCTGGGGATCGAGAGCCTCATCGTCACCCTCGGCATGAGCACCATCGTCTCCGGCATCACCTTGTGGATCAGCGACGCGCGCACCATCACCGGGGTCTCCCAGTCGTTGATCGACGCCGTCATCCGCACGCGGCTCTTCGGCATCCCGTTGGAGTTCTACTACGGCCTGCTGCTGGCCCTGGTGCTGTGGTACGTCTTCCAGTACACGCCGGTGGGGCAGCGACTCGTCGTGGTGGGCCGCAACCGCGAGGTCGCCCGACTCAGCGGCATCCGCGTGGGGGCGTTGCGCTGGGGCGCGATGGCGACCTCCTCGACCATCGCCGCCTTCGGAGGCGTGCTCATCGTGGGGACGTCGGGGTCGGCGGGTCCGGCCACCGGGCTGGACCTGCTGCTCCCCGCCTTCGCCGCGGCGTTCCTCGGCTCCACCACCATCAAGCCCGGCCGCTTCAATCCCTGGGGGACGATGATCGCGGCCTACTTCCTGGTCACCGGCATCACGGGCCTGCAGCTGCTGGGCGGGCAGTCGTTCGTCCAGAACCTCTTCTACGGCGGTGCGCTCATCGTCGCGGTCGCCTTCTCGCAGGTGCTGAAGATGCGGCGCGAACGACGACGTGGCTGAGGGTGGACACCCACCCGAGGCGTGAGCGGGGCGACCTGTCCGGCGTACCGCTGTCACTCGCGGCGCTGGGAGTCGGTGCCTTCGCCCTGATCGGTGCGTCGGTGCTCGCTCCGCTCTCACGCGAGGACCTCGGCCTGGGCGCCACCGGTGTCGGCGCGATCGCCTCCGCCGGGTACTTCGGTGCGCTCGTCACCTCGCAGTGGGCCGGACGCCTCAGCGACCGCCTCCTGCCCGAGCTGGTCATCGTCATCGGGCTGCTCGCGATCGGAGCCGGTGTGTCCGTCGCCGCCGCGGCCCCGGGCCTGACCGCCTTCTTCCTCGGGGTGGTGCTGTTGGGGCTCGGCTACGGCACGGTGAACCCCGCGACCTCGGTGCTGGCGAACCCTTCCTCGGCCCGTCGCAGGGCGCTGGCGATGAGCCTGAAGCAGAGCGGCGTCCCGCTCGGTGGCGTCGCGGCCGGCGCCGTCCTGCCGGGGCTGGCCGGGGCGGTCGGCTGGCGAGGGTCGTTGGTCTCGAGTGCCGTGCTGTGTGGGCTGGTGGCGCTCTGGGCTGCGCTGGCCGGGCGCCGGTCGCACCGCGCGGCCACGCCTCCCGCGCCCCCGTCGCCGGGCCTGAGCACCGGCACGGTGCTGCGCCTTCCCTGGGGCTACGGGTACGGGCTGCTCGTCGGCGGCGTGCAGGTGACGCTCTTCGCCATGGTGACGGTGTTCCTGGTGGAGGCCCGCGGCCTCTCGGCCCAGCAGGCGGGTCTCGGCGCCTCGCTGCTGCTCGCCGGCGGGCTCTGCGGTCGTCCTGCCTGGGGGCTGCTCTCCGATCGGCACCCGGCGCGCCGCCTGCGCGTGCTGCAGGCCACCGCGCTCGTCGGGGCGGTCGGCACCGCGGCCATGCTCCTCGCCACCGGCCCGTGGCTGTGGGTGGCGCTGCTCGTCGCCGGTGTGGGTGCTGCCGGTTGGAACGGCGTGTACATCGCTGCCGTCTCCGAGGCTGCGGCCCACCGGGTCGGAGGGTCCACCGGCGCCGCCCTCTCCCTCATCAACGTGGGAGCCGTGGCCTTCCCCTTCCTCGCCGGAGTCGTCGTCGAGCACCTCGGCGGATGGACGTGGACCTGGGTGGCCGCCACAGGCGTCAGCCTGCTCGCCGCGGCCGGCTTGCTGCTGGCACGGCGGGACCTGGCAGCGCCACCACGGACGCTGCGCGCCGGGAGCATCGAGGAGGTGCGCTGAGTGGATCCGATCGGCTACCGCCGTCTGGGCGGCACCGGGTTGCAGGTCTCGCGCTTGTGCCTGGGGACCGCGACGTTCGGCGGCCAGTGCGACGAGGCGACGTCCTTCGACATCATGGACCGGGCCGCGGAGCTCGGCATCACGTTCCTGGACACCGCTGACAAGTATCCCCTGGGCAGCGGGCCCGATCAGGCCGGCGTCACCGAGTCGATCGTCGGGCGGTGGCTGCGCCACCGTCGGGACGACGTCGTGCTCGCCACCAAGGTGCACGGGGCGACCGGTCCGCACCCGTGGGACGCGGGGCTGAGCCGGCGCCACCTGGTCGCGGCGGTGGAGGCCTCGCTCCGACGTCTGGGGACCGACTACGTCGACCTCTACCAGCTGCACCGTCCGGACCCGCACACCCCGATCGACGAGACCCTGGCGGCGATGGACCAGCTGGTGCGGGCCGGCAAGGTGCGCTACGTCGGTGTGTCGAACTTCCTGGCCTACCAGCTGGCACGGGCCATCGGTCGCACCGAGCTCCGGGGGCTGGAGGGCATCGCCTCGGTCCAGTCCCGCTACAACCTGCTCTTCCGCGAGCACGAGCGCGAGCTGCTGCCGCTGTGCCGCGAGGAGCAGGTGGGGTTCGTGGCCTACAACCTGCTCGCCGGCGGTCTGCTCTCGGGCAAGCACGACCTGCGCAGCGCGACCCCCGCGGCGGGCAGCCGCTTCGCCGAGACGGGAGCGGCGGACCTCTACCGGGGGCGGTACTGGCACGCCGAGGCATTCGAGGCCGTGCGGACGATCGGCGGCGTCGCCGAGGAGGAGGGACTGTCGCTGCCGACCCTCGCCGCCGCCTGGGTCCTCTCCGAGTCGGCCGTCACCTCGGCGGTGGTGGGCGCCACCCGACCGGCGCACCTCGACGCCCCGGCCGCCGCCTGCGCGGTGACCCTGTCGGCGGCCGCGAAGCAGCGACTCGACGAGGCCACCGCGCAGTTCCGCCGGGGTGACGCGGTGCAGTGACGACGGTCAGGCGTGCTCGAGCGAGAGCGCGTGGAACTCCTCGTAGGTGCCGTACTGGGCGACCTTGGCGCGGGACGGGATGCCGATGAGCGCGGCGACGTCCTTGCTGATGGCGCGGATCGCCTCCAGGTCGATCCCGGTCTCCACACCCATCTCGCGGAAGAGGTGCACCACGTCCTCGGTCGGGACGTTGCCCATGCCCATCACCGAGACGGGCATGGCGATGCCGCCGCCGTACCCCCCGAGGCAGGACTCGAAGGAGGTCGCGCCGTTCTCGTACGCCGCGACGACGTTGGCGATCGCCATGCCGGTGCGCTCGTGGAGGTGCACGCCGAGGGTGAGGTCGGGCCAGCGATCCATGATCGCCTTGACGCGACCCCCCACGAGCCGGGGGTTGGCCATGCCGATGCTGTCGGCGATCGCGATGTCGTGGATCCCGAGGTCGACGAAGGTCTCGACCAGGTCGAGGATGTGCCGCTCCGGCACCGGGCCCTCGTAGGGGCACAGGAAGCAGGTGCCCATGCTCACGTCGATGTCGACGCCGGAGTCGCGCGCGAGCTCGGCGATCAGGCGGATCTGCTCGACGTTCTGCGCCAGCGACATGTTGGCGTTCTTGAGGTTGTAGGTCTCGCTCGCGACGATCAGCGCGGACAGCTTGCGACAGCCGGCGTCGACGGCGCGCTGCGCGCCGCGCAAGTTGGGCACGAGACCGCGGTAGACGGTGCCGTCGTCAGTGGGGAGGCGCCTCATCACCTCGTCGGCGTCGGCGAGCATCGGGATGACCTTCGGGTGCACGAAGCCGGTGACCTCGAGCTCCGGCACTCCGGCAGCGGCGACGCGGTTGATGATCTCGACCTTCTCGTCGGTGGTCGGGACGTGCCAGTCCTTCTCGTGGACCATCGTCTGGAGCCCGTCGCGGCACAGCACCTCGACGACCCTGACCTCGGGTTCGGACATGTGGTTCTCCTATCCGGCCGCGAGGCCGTCGTGGTCCGCACCCACCGTGGGTCCGGTCAGCTCTTCGATCTGGTCCTCGCGCAGGCCGAGGAGCCCGCCGAGGACCTCGCTGTTGTGCTCGCCGAGCGAGGGGCCCGACCACCGCACGGCTCCCGGGGTGCGGGAGAGCTTCGGGACGACGTTCTGCATCAGCAGTGGCCCGAAGTGGGGGTCCACGACCTCGGTCAGGGCCTCCCGGGCCCGGAAGTGGGGGTCGTCGACCATGTCCTGGGCCTGGTAGATGCGACCGGCGGGGACCCCGTTCGCCGCCAGTGCCTCGAGCAGCGGCGTGGCCGCGAGCGTCTGGGTCCAGCTGCCGACCAGCGCGTCGAGCTCGGCCTGGCGCTCACCACGTGAGGTGTGGGAGGCGTAGGCGGGATCATCGGCCAGGCCGGGGCGTCCCATCAGGGTGACCAGCCGACGGAACACGCTGTCCTGGTTGGCCGCGATGAGCACCTCGACCCCGTCGGCCGTGGGGTACGCGTTCGAGGGGGCGACGCGGGGCAGCGTCGCCCCGGTGCGGGTCCGCTGGTAGCCGGCCACCTGGTAGTCCGGGATGGTCGACTCCATGAGTGCGAGCACCGCCTCGTAGATCGCCACGTCGACCACCTGGCCGAGACCGGTGCGCTCGCGCTCGTGGAGCGCGGCGAGGGCTCCGTAGGCCCCCATGATCCCGGCAAGCGCGTCACCCAGGGCGATCCCGGTGCGGCTCGAGGGTCGGTCCGGTTCGCCGACGAGGTGGCGCAGGCCACCCATCGCCTCGCCGACCGCTCCGAAGCCCGCCCTGGCGGCGTACGGCCCGGTCTGCCCGAAGCCGCTGATCCGGACCAGCACCAGACCGGGGTTGGTCGCCGCCAGGGTCTCGTAGGCCAGCCCCCACCGCTCCAAGGTCCCGGGGCGGAAGTTCTCCACCAGCACGTCCGCGGCGGCGGCGAGGGCGAGCACGACGTCCCTCCCGGGCGGTGTCCGTGGGTCGACGCTCACCGAGCGCTTGTTGCGCGCCAGCACCGACCACCACAGCGAGCGGTCGTCGGGGAGCACCTGACCCCACTGGCGCATGACGTCGCCGCGCGCGGGCAGCTCGACCTTCACGACGTCGGCACCGTGGTCGCCCAGCATCTGGCCACAGAACGGCCCGGCGATGAGCTGTCCGAGCTCGAGCACCCGGACGCCACCGAGGGCGCCCGTCGTTGACGAGGCGTCGGGGCTGTCCGAGGCAAGGGACGGGGAGGGATCCATCGCAGACTGTATACCTTCTGACGCGTGACTTGGCAACGGGACGCGAAAGTCGCGCAGGTAAGGCGTGGTATCGCATACAATTCTAGTCATGCGTCCCGCGGCTGACCGCTCGACGCTCGTCACCGTCACGGTCGCGAGCTCCGCCGCTTCGCTGGCGCTGGTGCCGGCCTTCCTGCTCGGGGCGAGCGCGCCGTTCCTGCGTGAGGAGCTCGACGTGGGGGCGGGATCGCTGGGCCTGGCGGTCTCGGCGTACTGGTTGGCCATGGCCCTGTCGGGCGTGCCCGGGGGACGCCTGGTCCACCGCTGGGGGGCCGTCTCGTGCCTGCGGTTGGGGGTGCTGCTCTCGTGCCTTGCGCTCGTGGTCGTCGCGTCGGCACCGTCGGTGCCGGTGGTGTTCGCCGGGTCGGCTCTCGCGGGGGTCGCGAGCGCCGTCATCACGCCGGCGACGGACGTCGTGGTGGTCTCCCGGGTGCCGCCACACCGGCTCGGTCTCGCCTTCGGCGTCAAGCAGTCCTCGCTGCCGGCGGCCAGCCTGCTCGCCGGGCTCGGCATCCCGGCGGTCGCCCTGACCGTCGGGTGGCGGTGGAGCTTCGTCGCCGTCACCGTGCTCGCGGTGCCCACTCTCGCCCTGGTTCGGCGCTCCTGGGGTGTCTGGACGGCGGCGCCGCGCAGCGACGCTCCCTCCCGCACCACCTCGCGCGGGCGTCCCGCGCTGGTGGTGGGGATGGGTCTGGCCATGGCGGCTGTCAGCGCCTCCGGGGCGTTCTACGTCGGGTCCGCCACCGGTCGCGGCTTCGCGGTCGGCACGGCCGGTGCGCTGCTGGCAGCGGGGAGCGCGCTCGGGGTGCTCGGCCGCTTCCTCCTGACGTGGCGACTGTCCTCACACGCAGACCCCTTCGCCATCTCGGCGGGACTGGTCGCGGCGGGGGCGGTGGGGATCCTCGGCGTCGCCAGGGCCGACAGTGTGCCGGCCCTGGCACTGGCGACCCTGCTCGCCCTGGGCGCAGGGTGGGGTTGGAACGGGCTCTTCACCCATGCCGTGGTCGCCGCCGACAGGAGCCGGGCAGCCCGGGCCTCGAGCCTGCTCGTCGTCGCCGCCGCCACCGGGGGTGTGGTCGGGCCGGCCACGTTCGGGCTGGTCGCGACCTCGCTCGGGACGGACCTGGCGTGGAACCTCGTCGCGACGCAGCTGCTCGTCGCCGCGGTGCTCTGGGTCGCCTCCACCCGCTCACCGCGCCCGGCCTCAGGTGCTGCCGGGACCTGAGCCCGAGGGCTGGTTCAGCAGGCGCACCTTCGCGGCGTGCACGTGCGAGACCATCACCGACTCCGCCCAGTCGGGGTCGCGGGCGGTGAAGGCGGCGAGGAGGTCGCGGTGGTGGTTGTTGCTGCGGATCTGGTCCTCGGTGGTGAACGTGTGGATCATCCGCAGGACCAAGGGCACCACGAAGACGATGTTGCGCATGGCGGTCACGTGGTACTCACCCGCCAGCTCGGCGACGGTGCCGTGCAGGTCCATGTTGAGCTGGGCGATGGCGTCGACCCGCTCCAGGTCGCCGGGGGTCTTCTCGGCGGTGATGCGCTCCATCTCATCGCACAGCCCGCTCATCCGCTCGATCTCCTCGTCGGTGATGCGGGTGGCCGCCCTCCGGGCGGCATAGCCCTCCACGAGGGCGCGCAGGTCGTAGATGGCGTTGACGTCGACGTCGCTCCAGTCGACGACGCGGGCACCTCGGTGCGGGAGCACCTCGACGAGTCCCTCGGACTCCAGGCGGCGCAGAGTCTCCCGGATCGGGGTCCGGCTGAAGCCGTAGCGCTCGGCCAGCTCTGTCTCGGCGAGGCGCTGCCCGGCCCCGAGGCTGCCGTTGACGATGTCACGGCGGAGTCGGCGGTAGGCCTGGTCGGCGGCACGCTCTCCGGGTCCACCCATGGGTGCTCGTCTCGCAATCGGTTCGCTGGTCAGGGGCCGTGCGCGCCGGACCCGTCGGCACGGATCCGGGCATCACGTGTGGCACGAATCCTCGCACGGGTGCCTCCGTGTCGGTCACACCCCGCTCACCTACGTCCCCCCCGACGCAGACGCCTCATATTGTACACAGTCGGCGCCCGTCGGGGAGTCCGACGCGTTCGTCCGACCTCCGTGCGAAGGCGCCGCGCTGCCGCGCCCAGCGAGTGGCGGATCGGGCTCGTTTCCCGAGTCTACGGGGCAGGGGCCGTGGTGCGAGGGTGTGGCTCTCCAGGGTGTGCACTGACGCAACGCGGAAGATCCGTTGACGCTGCGCGACAAGATTGCATACAGTGCGAGTCCGCCAGGCAAGAGTCGGACGACGGGAGCGGAGCTGCGGTGCTGACATCGACCCCCGACGTGATCGTCCGCTGGGACGAGGCACGCGCCCGTGTCGCCGAACACGACGAGGAGCTGCACGCGGTCATCACGTGGATCGAGGAGTCGCGCGAGGACGCGACGGCCCTGGAGCGCGAGCTCAGGGAGGGCCGCAGCCGTGGTCCGCTGCACGGACTCCTGGTCGGCGTGAAGGACAACATCGAGACCGCGGGCGTGCGCACGACGAGCGGGGCTGCCTTCCTGGCCGACCACGTCCCGCTCCACGACGCCCACGTCGTGGAGCGGCTGCGCCGTCAGGGTGCGGTGGTGGTCGCCAAGCTCAACATGGCCGAGCTCGCCTGGGGGGCGACGACGCAGAACGCGACGTACGGCGCGTGCCGCAACCCCTGGGACGCCGAGCGCATCCCCGGTGGCTCGAGCGGCGGGTCCGGAGCCGCGCTCGCCGCTCGCTACTGCGACCTGAGCCTGGGCACGGACACCGGTGCCTCTGTCCGGGTGCCGGGATCCCTCAACGGGGTCGTCGCCCTGCGGCCCACGTTCGGGGCGATCTCCAACCGCGGCGTGGTGCCGGTCGCGCACACGCAGGACACGGTCGGGCCGATGGCCCCCACGGCCGTGCGCGCGGCCCAGCTCACCGAGGTCCTGACGGGCCACGACCCCCTCGACCCGTACTCCGAGCGGAGCCACGGGGAGCCGGCGACGGCACGCCTGGGCGCGGACGTGCGTGGCCTGAGGATCGGGGTGCCCGAGACGTTCTTCTACGAGGATCTCGACCCGGGCGTCGCGGCTCGCGTCGACGACTTCCTGGCGTGGGTCGCGACCGAGGGCGCCGTGCTGGTGCCCGTGCACGACTTCGGTCAGGCCGGTGCCTTCGAACACTGGACCCGAATCGTGCAGTGCGAGGGGGCTGCCCTGCACGAGCAGCGGCTGCGCACGAGGCCGCACGACTTCTCCGAGGACGTCCGTGGGCGGCTCTCCGGCGGGCTCGACGTCGCCGCCACCGACCTGGCCCGCTCCCTGCACTGGCGAGCGTCGTACCGGCATCGGTTGGGACGCCTCTTCGGCGATCTCGACGCCGTCGTCACGCCCGTGGTCCCCGTGGACGTGCCTCACGCCGGGGGCTACGACTCGCGGGAGCAGACCCGCGCGCTCGGACGGATCACCTACCCCTGGGCCCTGCACGACGGGCCCACCCTGAGCCTCCCCATCGGCTTCCACCCCGGATCCGGGATGCCGGTCGGCATCGCGCTGTCGGCGGGCCGGTGGCACGAGGCGACGTTGTTCCAGGTCGCCGACCACTACCAGCGCCGGACGCGCTGGCACGAGCACCTACCCCCTCGGGTGGCCGCCGGCGACGGTCGCCCCCCGTCCTCCGACGAAAGCGAACCCACACCATGACCTCCCTGCCGCCTCACGACGTCGAGGAACTGACCCCCGCGACCATGGGCCCCGGTGCGCTGGAGGGCCTCCGGGTGCTCGACCTCGCCACGATGATGGCCGCGCCGTGGTCGGGGACCTATCTCGCCGACTACGGCGCCGAGGTCGTCAAGGCCGAGATGCCTCGCACTGGCGATCCGGTCCGGCAGTGGGGCAGCCAGTTCGAGGGGACCTCGCTGCCGTGGAAGGGGTTGGCCCGCAACAAGACCCTGATCACGCTGGCCCTCAACACCGAGGAGGGTCAGGAGCTGTTGCTCCGCATGATCCCCGAGTTCGACGTGCTGATCGAGAACTTCAGGCCCGGCGTGCTCGAGCGGTGGAACCTCTCCCCGGCGCGGCTGCACGAGGCCAACCCTCGCCTGATCATCCTGCGCACGTCGGGATACGGGCAGACGGGCCCGTTCGCGCCGAAGCCGGGCTTCGGCACCCTCGCCGAGGCCTTCTCCGGGCTCTCCTACATCACCGGCGCAGCCGACCGGCCGCCCGTGCTGTCGGGCTACCCGCTGGCCGACGGTGTGGCGGCTCTCGCCGGCGCGATGTCGCTCCTGGCGGCGCTGTACTGGCGCGACGTCAACGGCGGGACCGGCCAGGTGATCGACAACGCGATCATCGAGGCCAACTACCGCCTCATCGACTACGTCATGCTCGACTACGAGAAGCTCGGCGTGATCCGGGGGAGGTCGGGCAACCGGCTGGGCGACCTGGCGCCGCGCAACACCTACCAGACGAGGGACGGCAGCTGGGTCGCGATCTCCGGTGGCACCCAGGGGATCGTGCACCGGCTGTTCGAGGCGATGGAGCGGCCCGACCTGATCACCGACCCTCGCTTCCTCAACAACGCACTGCGCCTTGTCAACGTCGCGGAGCTGGACGCCGAGATCGATGCCTGGATGATCCAGCACGACGTCGACCACGTGCTCGCGCTGTTCGAGGAGTACGGCGTCGCCGGTGCTCCGGTCAACAACTCCGCCCAGATCGCCGCCCACCCTCACTTCCGGGCCCGGGACCTGCTCCTCCGGGTCGACGACGAGGAGCTCGGGCCCACGTCGACGCCGCACGTCCACCCGCGCATGTCCAAGACGCCCGGCGGCGTGCGGCACCTGGGCGGCCGGATCGGTCGCGACAACGACACCTTCTACCGCGACGTCGTCGGGCTCGACGAGGCCGAGCTGGCGCGGCTGCGAGAGGCAGGCGCCATCTGAGTCCGAACTCCGCACCGCCAGCTCCCGCCAGCACCCAGCACCGCTCAGCAGAATCGAGGAGACGATGTACGACCTGATCATCAAGAACGGCCTCGTGGCCACCGAGCACGACGTCTTTCCCTACGACATCGCCGTCCACGACGAGAAGATCGCGGCGGTCGGGGGCAGGGGTCAGTTCGACGCGGTGGGCGCGGAGAAGACGATCGACGCCCAGGGCAAGTACGTCGTGCCCGGCGGCATCGACGCCCACGTCCACTACGACCTGTCGATCTCGGAGGCGATGTCGGCGCAGTCACCGGTCGACGGCTCCCGGGCGGGGCTGTACGGCGGCACCACCACCTACATCGACTTCTCGATGGCCCAGCCGCACGAGGAGCTCCTGGGATCGGTGCAGGAGAAGATCCGCGTCACCGACGCCCAGAACCCGCACTCCGACTACGCGCTGCACGCGATCATGACCGGCAACTGGTCGATGGACAACGCCGCGCAGATCAAGGACGTCATCAGTGGCGGCGTGGTGTCGTTCAAGTTCTTCACCGCCTTCAGCGGCAGCGAGACCATCGGCGGGATGATGACCGACGACGGTCGGATCTACTCGGCGATGCTGGAGACCGAGAAGCACGGCGGGATCACCATGGTGCACTGCGAGGACGAGTGCATCATCGACTGGAACACCCGACGTCTCTATGCCGAGGGTCGCGAGCAGTTCTGGAACATCGGCGAGGCCAGGCCGCCGCTGGCCGAGGAAGCCGCGGTGCGCCGGATGCTGCTGCTGTCCCGCCGCACGGGCTCGCCGCTCTACATCGTGCACGTCTCGGCCATGGAGTCGGTCGAGGCCATCACCGAGGCCCGCGAGCGCGGTGTGGACGTCTTCGGTGAGGTCCTGCACCCCAACCTGGTCTTCGACCCCGAGCTGTACAAGCGGCCGCAGGGGCAGCGCTACATGAACTATCCGCCGAACAAGCCGATCGAGCACCGCAACGTGCTGTGGGAGGCAGCGGCCGACGGTCGCCTGCACACGATGGCGAGCGACGACTTCACCATCAAGCTCGAGCCCAAGATCTCCGGTGACACCGTCGACAACGTCACCGGCGGCACCAACAGCGTCGAGACCCGGATGTCGGTCTTCTGGTCCGAGGGCGTCGCCAAGCGCAACCTGTCTGTCTCCCGCTTCGTGGAGATGACTGCGGCCGCCCCCGCGAAGCTCTTCGGGCTGTACGGCACCAAGGGGGTCATCCGACCCGGCGCGGACGCCGACCTCGTCGTCTTCGACCCCGACCGCACCCACGTCTACGACCAGGACAGCAACCTGCACTCGGACTGCGACTTCAGCAACTGGGACTCCTGGGAGGTGCACGGCTTCCCCGTCACGACCATCCTGCGTGGTCACGTGATGGTCGACCACGGCGAGTGGGTCGGGCCCGAGGGCATCGGCCGCTTCGTGCCCGGCAAGTCCCCCGAGAACGTCTGAGTCGTGGAGAGCAGCCGCGAGCGCACGTTGGCTCAGTACGCCGCGCAGGGGATGCGCGCCCGCACGGGCTTCGGTGAGCACCCCTGCCTGCTGGTCATCGACTTCCAGTACGGGATGACCGATCCGACCTGCGCGCTGGGCTCGGACCACCAGGACGGTCCCATCGAGGTCACCCGTCGGCTGCTCGCCGTCGCCCGGGCGGGCGGCGTACCCGTGCTCTACACCCGGGTGGCCTTCCGCGAGGATCTCGGCGACGCCGGTCTCTTCGTGGAGAAGGTGCCGGCGCTCGGGGTGCTCACCCACGGGAGCCGCTGGGTCGAGATCGACGAGCGCGTCGCGCCCCAGGAGGGTGAGTACGTCCTCACCAAGCGGCACAGCAGCGCCTTCATCGGCACCGAGCTGCAGCAGGTGCTGACCCACCAGGGCATCGACACGGTCGTCAACGTCGGCTGCTCGACCTCGGGCTGCGTGCGACAGACGGCGGTCGACGCGAACGCCTACGGGTTCCGCTCGCTGGTCGTCCGCGACGCCGTGGGCGACCGCAGCTGGGAGCAGCACGAGGCCAACCTCGTGGACATGGACGGCAAGTACGCGGACGTCGTCACCAGCGACGAGGTCATCACCCACTTCGAGGGCCGGGTCACCTCCCGGCAGGAAGCAGGCACGCCATGAAGGCGATCGTGTTCGACGAGTACGGCGGTCCGGAGGTCCTGCGCTACGAGGAGCTGCCGGACCCCCAGCCAGGTCCCGGCGAGGTGGTCGTGGACCTGCGGGCGGCGGCGCTCAACCACGTCGACATCGACATCCGCGAGGGTGTGTCGCGCTTCGACTTCGAGATGCCGCACGTCCTGGGCATCGAGGGCTCCGGCGTCATCAGCCAGGTGGGGGAGGGGGTCGACGCTGCGCGGATCGGGGAGCGCGTGGCCGTCTCCTACATCCGCACGTGCGGCCGGTGCGCGTGGTGCCAGCGCGGGCAGGACAACCTGTGCGAGAACCGACAGCTCTTCGGCGAGCACATCCGCGGCAGCTACGCCGAGAAGATGTGCGCACCCGCCGACCACGCCCTCACGCTGCCGGACAACGTGGACTTCGCCGATGCAGCGGCCACCATGACCGCCTTCGGCACCGCCTGGCACGGGCTGGTCGCCCGCGCCGGGCTGACCGTCGGTGACCGGGTGCTGATCCACTCGATCGGCAGCGGGGTCGCCTCCGCCGCGCTGCAGATATGCAAGGCCGCCGGAGCCACCGTCATCGGCACCGCCAGCTCGGACGACAAGCTCGCGAGAGCCACGGCCGACGGCGCCGACCACGTCGTCAACTACACCCGTGACGACGTGACGGAGGCCGTCTCCGAGCTGACCGGGGGAGAGGGCGTCGACATCGTGTTCGACGTCGTGGGCGGATCGGCCTTCCAGAAGTCGATGTTCTCGCTGCGGCCCTACGGTCGCCTGGTGAGCATCGGGGCACACGCCGGTGAGGTGGTGGACTTCGACATCATCGAGTTCTTCCGCCGACACATCTCCTACGTCTCCTCCCACACGCAGACGCGGGACGAGCTGCGACACCTCCTCGACCTGGTGGGCCGGGGGACCTTCGCCCCCCGGATCCACTCGCGCTACCCGTTGCAGCGTGCAGCCGACGCGCAGCGTGAGCTGGAGTCGCGGACGGCCTACGGCAAGATCGTCCTCGACATCGGCTGAGGGGTGGCGCCGGCTGCTCAGCAGAGACGGCCGGCGCCCCACACGGCCTCCGAGGCGAGTGCGCGACCGCGGCCCGACTCGGCGTTGAGCAGCCCGTCCTCGAGCACCACCACGCCGCGCGTGACGACGGTGCGGGGCCAGCCGCTGAGCGAGAGGCCCTCGTAGGGCGTGTAGTCGGTGCGCATGTGCAGCTCGCCGGCCCGCACCGTGCGGCGCGAGGTCGGGTCGAGCACCACGATGTCGGCGTCGGATCCCGGTGCGAGGACCCCCTTGCGGGGGTAGAGGCCGTTGAGCCGGGCTGGGTTCGCCGAGACCAGGGCCACGAACCGGCTGGGTGACATGCCGCCCTCCTCCACCAGCGTGGTCCAGGTGACGGGGAGCCGGGTCTCGATGCCCGGGAGCCCCGCCGGCATCGCGCGCACGTCGTGCCGGTGGCTGCGCTTCTGAGCGGTGTCGTAGCAGCAGTGGTCGCTCCCGACGGTGTGCACGTCGAGGGTGGCGGCGGCCCGGCGCAGCTCCGCCACCGTCGTCCGCGGGCGGATGGGAGGACAGCACACGAAGCGCTCCGGGTGCGGGCCGTCGTACACGGAGCTGTCGAGCGCGAGGTAGTGAGGGCAGGTCTCGCTGTAGGCGTGGACCCCGCGGCGGCGCGCCTCCCGCACGGCCGCGACCGCGGCGCCGGTGGTCTGGTGCACGAAGTAGACCGAGACCCCGAGGTGCTCCGCGATGGCGAGCACGCGCTCCACGGCGTCCAGCTCGGCCAGCTCCGTGCGGCTCGCCGCGTGGTTGTCGGCGCCCAGGGCGCCCTGCGACTCCAGCTCCTCCTCCTGGGCCTCGACGAGGTGGTTGGCCTCGGCGTGCACCACGGCGAGACCGCCGATCTCCTGCAGCGCCTCCATGACCCTGAGCACCGTGCGCGAGCTCGCCATGACCACGTCGCGGTAGGTGGTGAAGAGCTTCACGGTGCGCACCCCGAGTCCGGCCATCTCTTGCAGCTGCTCGCGCGTGGTCGCGTCCCACTGGACGACGCAGCCGTGCAAGGCGGCGTCGCAGGCGCCCGTGGCGGCGGCGGCCTGTCGCTCGAGGACGGCGTCCAGAGGTCGCTGACCCGGGCGGGGGATCGCGAAGTCGACCACGGTCGTCGTGCCGCCGGCGAGGGCGGCGGTGGTCGCGGCCGGGTAGTCGTCCAGGCTGTGCCACGGCCCGATTGTCATGTCGATGTGGGCGTGCGGATCCACCCCGCCCGGCATGACCAGCATCCCGGTCGCGTCGATCACGCGCGTGCGGGAGTCCTGCGGCACGCGCTGCGTCGGTGAGAGCAGCTGGGTGATGCGCTCGCCCGACACGCAGATCGTGGCGGGTCCGCTCCAGCCGTCGTTCACGACGGTGCCGCCGCGCACCACGAGGTCGGCAGGCTCGCTCACGGGGTGACTCCCCTGCCGGGCAGATCTGCATACGATCGATCGGATTTCTTCGCGCGAACGCGCCAGGAGTGGACGCCGACAGGGCTCATGAGCGCAGAATCGCATACAAGTTGTGTGAGATCGACCATGTGCCTGGACTCGCTCCGGAGACCTGGTCCGCTGGGTCACAATGGGAGCATGCCGACCACCGCGCCCCCCGACGCGCCCGCGCCCGGACGCCGCTCGGGCGGGGCTCCGTGGTCGCGGCGTGTGACCACGTGGCTCGGCCTGGCGATGGTGGTGGGTGGCCTCGGGATGCTCGGCTACGTCGGCTGGCAGTTCTGGGGCACCAACTGGACCTCCCAGCGGGCCCAGGCGCAGGTGACCAGCGACCTGCAGCGGCAGTGGGAGCGGGGCGGCGAGCAGCTCGCCCCGAAGTACCTGCCCTCGGGCAGCGCCTCGGCCCTGATCCGGATCCCCAAGTTCGGCGACGACTACGTGGTGCCGGTGCTGGAGGGGATGACCGACGAGGTGCTCTCCAGCGGCTACGGCCACTTCCGCGACACCGCCGACCCCGGCGAGGTCGGCAACTACGCCCTGGCCGCGCACCGCGTGACCCACGGCGAGCCGCTGCGCCGGATGCCCGAGCTGCGCCCCGGGGACGAGGTGATCGTCGAGACGGCCGAGGCCACCTTCACCTACGAGATCGACACCGACCCCAACGAGCTGGTGATCCCCTTCACCGGCGTCTGGGTGCTCGACGACGTGCCCCGCAACCCCGACGGCGGCGTGCAGCCCGCGCAGCAGCCGGGGCAGCGGCTGATCACGCTGACCACGTGCTCCGAGCTCTTCCACACCGACGACCGGATGATCGCCTTCGGCCACCTCGTCGACCGCGAGCCGAAGACCTGACCCGGAGGTGGTCGGACGTGACCCCGCGCTCGATAGCCTGCGGGCATGTCCACACCCCCGTCGGGACCCGACCCGTCCCTGGCCGCCGACGTCGACGCCGCGTGCCGCCTGACCGGCGAGTTCACGCTCCGCTCGGGGCAGGTCTCCACCGAGTACTTCGACAAGTACCTCTTCGAGTCCGACCCCGCGCTGCTCGCCCGCGTGGTCGCGCAGATGGAGCCGCTGCTGCCGGAGGACACCGAGCTGCTCGGTGGCCTTGAGCTCGGGGGCGTCCCGATCGCCACCGTGCTCGCGGCACGGACCGGGCTGCCCGCGCTCTTCGTGCGCAAGGAGGCCAAGACCTACGGCACCTGCAAGCTCGCCGAGGGCCCGGACGTCGCCGGACGGCGGATCACGCTCGTCGAGGACGTCATCACCACGGGCGGCGCCGTGCGTGACGCGACCCGCGTCCTCCGGGAGGCCGGTGCCGTGGTCGACACGGTCGTGTGCGCCATCGACCGGAGCCCCGAGGGCGAGAACCCGCTCGCCGACGTGGCGCTCGACGTCCGCCCGGTCCTCACCAAGGCCCGGCTCGACGCCGCGCGCGCCACCGCATGATCGCGGCCTCGGTCCTGGTCCCGCTCACCACCTCCGACGGCGAGGAGCTCACCGGCATCTCCGGCTGGGCGGTCGACGTCATGGAGCGGCTCGGCGGCCCGGGTGCCGGCGCGATCGTGGCGCTGGAGAACCTCTTCCCGCCGATCCCCAGCGAGATCATCCTGCCGCTCGCCGGCTTCACCGCCAGCCGCGGCGACTTCACGCTCGCGTCGGCGATCTTCTGGACGACGCTCGGCTCGATGGTCGGCGCGCTCGCGATGTACTACCTCGGCGCCGCCTTCGGCCGCGACCGGATGTACTGGGTCTGGGAGCGGCTGCCGCTGGTCAAGACCGAGGACCTCGAGCGCACCGAGGCGTGGTTCGCCCGGCACGGCACGAAGGCGGTCTTCTTCGGCCGGATGGTGCCGATCTTCCGCAGCCTGATCTCGGTGCCGGCCGGCATCGAGCGGATGTCGCTGCCGGTCTTCCTGGTGCTCACCCTGGTCGGCAGCCTGATCTGGAACTCCCTCTTCGTGGGGCTCGGCTACACCCTGGGCGAGCAGTGGCCCCGGATCGAGCCGTACGCCGACACCTTCCAGAAGGTCGTGATCGCCCTGGTGGTGCTCGGAGTCTCGTGGTTCGTGGTCAACCGGGTCCGCGCCGTCGCGCACGAGCGTCGCCGCCGCCCGTGACCGAGCCGGGCGGGAGCCGGGCGCCGTACGACCCGATGCCGCACGGCCCGGCCGAGGTCGGGGTCGGGCCCTGGCCGGGGGAGTGGCCGACCGGTGAGCACTACGACGCGCAGCTGCTGGCCGAGGGCGACCGGCGCAACGTCGTCGACCGCTACCGCTACTGGCGGCTCGAGGCGATCGTCGCCGACCTCGACACCCGCCGCCACGGCTTCCACGTCGCGATCGAGAACTGGCAGCACGACTTCAACATCGGCACGGTGGTGCGCTCGGCCAACGCCTTCCTCGCCGCCGAGGTGCACGTCGTCGGCAACCGGCGGTGGAACCGTCGCGGCGCGATGGTCACCGACCGCTACCAGCACCTGCGCCACCACGCGACCTGTGCCGACCTGCGGGACTACCTCGACGACATCGGCGTACCGCTGCACGGCGTCGACAACCTGCCCGGCTCGCGCCGGCTGGAGACCTGGGAGGTGCCGCGGCGGGTCTGCTTCCTCTTCGGCCAGGAGGGGCCGGGCCTCTCGGAGTCGGCCCGGGAGGCCTGCGAGGGCACCTTCTCCATCGCCCAGTTCGGCTCCACCCGCTCCATCAACGCCTCCGCGGCCGCGGCCGTCGCCATGCACGCCTGGGTGGTCCGCCACGCCGACCTCGACGCCGCCTGGCGGGGCTGAGCGGCCTCCTGGGGCGCTCAGCCCACGAAGGGCCAGTTGGACTGCATCGCGGCCAGCGCGGTGAGCACCGAGAGCAGCACCAGCAGCGCGGCGAGCCAGGTCGCCGCGACCGCCAGGTGGTGCCAGACGTCGCGGGGGCCCTCGGGTCCCGTCGCGCTCCTGGCCAGCAGCAGGATCCCGACCGACGCCGCCACCATGACCAGGGAGATCACGACGCCGGCCCAGAAGGGGTCGCCCGGCACGCCGGGACGCAGGGCGGCGTAGAGCTGGAGGCCGAGGCTGCTGGGCCCACCGGGCAGCAGCACGACGGCCAGGACGAGGGCGAGCACGCTCCTGGACTCGCGGGTCAGCGTCGGCATGGCCGCACGCTACGCCGACGCCCTAGGGTTGGGGCTCCGACACGACTGCCGCCGAGGAGTGCCCCCGATGCCCATCGTCAGCCCCGAGAAGTACGCCGAGATGCTCGACGCCGCGAAGGGCAACGGCTACGCCTTCCCCGCGATCAACGTCTCGTCCTCGCAGACGCTCAACGCGGCGCTGGCCGGCTTCGCCGAGGCCGGCTCCGACGGCATCATCCAGGTCTCGACCGGCGGCGCGGAGTACCTCTCCGGTCCCACGGTCAAGGACATGGTGGCGGGCTCCGCGGCGTTCGCGGCGTACGCCCGCGAGGTGGCGCGGAACTACCCCGTCAACATCGCGCTGCACACCGACCACTGCCCCAAGGACAAGCTCGACGGCTTCGTCCGCCCCCTGCTCGAGATCAGCAAGGAGCGGGTGGCGCGCGGCGAGGACCCGCTCTTCCAGAGCCACATGTGGGACGGCTCCGCGGTGCCGCTGGAGGAGAACCTGCAGATCGCCGAGGAGCTGCACGCCGCCTGCCAGGAGGCGCGGATCATCCTGGAGATCGAGGTGGGCGTGGTCGGCGGCGAGGAGGACGGCGTCGAGGCCGAGATCAACGACAAGCTCTACTCCACCCCCGACGACGCGATCGCCACGGCCAAGGCGCTCGGCCACGGCGACCGCGGCTACTTCATGACCGCGCTGACCTTCGGCAACGTGCACGGCGTCTACAAGCCCGGCAACGTCAAGCTGCGCCCGTCGGTGCTCAAGGACGCGCAGGAGGCGGTGGTCTCGGAGTTCGGCCTCGAGCCCGGCTCCAAGCCCTTCCACCTCGTCTTCCACGGCGGCTCCGGCTCCGCGGCCGAGGAGATCGCCGAGGCCGTCGACTACGGCGTGGTGAAGATGAACGTCGACACCGACACCCAGTACGCCTTCACCCGCCCCGTCGCCGGCCACATGCTCGCCAACTACGACGGCGTGCTCAAGATCGACGGCGAGGTCGGCAACAAGAAGCAGTACGACCCCCGCGCCTGGGGCAAGGCCGCCGAGGCCGGCATGGCCGCCCGCGTGGTCGAGGCCTGCGAGCACCTCCGCTCCGCCGGCCACACCATCGGCTGACCGCTCGCCCCGCCGCCGTGCGGGGCGGCCGGCGTACCCCATGTAACGCTCCGTTTCACCGACCGAGTGCCCCCTGTCGAGGGTGTACGCGCGGCGTAACGGAGCGTTACATGCGCAGGCACCGGGACCCGTCCACAGGCTCCACCGGGACGGCCGTCGTCCACAGATCTGCGTGACGGCCGCGGACAGGCCCGCTCGGGGGCGAGCCTGTCGCGCATGCATCCACGTCCTCCTCGCGGTGCCGTCGCGCAGGGCGGTGTCTTCTCGCGGGTGCAGTGCTACGCGGCAGGGCTGGACGACCACGACCTCGGCCAGGCCCTCGGCGAGCGCGGTCCGTGGGTGGTGGTGCGCCGGGGCGCGTACGCCGAGCGCGAGACGTGGGCGCGCGCCTCGCGCGACGAGCGGCTGGCGATGCGCGACCGCGCGGCGCACCTGGTCATGGAGACCGAGCACCTGATGAGCCACGACTCGGCGGCGCGAGCACTCGGCATCCCCCTGCTGCGGCCGAGGCGCGAGCTGGTGCACGTGACGCGGCCGGGCGTCGGGGGATCGCGCACGAAGTCCGGCGTCAAGCACCACCTGACCAGGCTCGAGCTCCCCGACACCGTCACGGTCGGCTGCCTCGAGGTGACCAGCCCGGCACGCACGGCCCTCGACCTCGCCCGTGAGCACGGTCTCGAGCCGGGTGTCGTCGCGATGGACCACGTGCTCGGCCGCGGCGTACGTCGGGGCTCGGTGGAGCGGGAGCTGCAGGAGATGTGGTCCTGGCCCTACGTCCGCACGGCGCGAGCGGCTCTCGGGCTCGCCGACGGCCGCGCGGAGTCGCCTGCCGAGACCCTCGGGCGCCTGCTGCTCGTCGAGATGGGGTGCGAGGTCGACGTCCAGTGGCCCGTCAGCTGCGGTGGCACGGTCTTCTGGACCGACCTGCGGGTCGGCTGCCACGTCGTCGAGATCGAGGGTGTCGGCAAGCTGCTCCCCGTGTCCGGGGGTGGACTCGCGACGCGGCCCACCCGGGAGGTGCTGCGGGCGCGGGAGAACCGTCAACGCCTGATCCGCGCCGAGGGACTCGGGATGTCCTTCGTCGGGTGGGACGATCTCCTCGGCGCGCGGCGCGCGCACACCCGGCAGTGGCTCGAGGTCGAGATCGCGCTGACCGAGGAGCGCTACGGCGCCGCGCTCCCCGCGCACCTCGCCGAGCGTGCAGCGACGATCCGGCGTCGCAGCCCGCGCCGCCGCTCCTCCTGATTGCGCGCCCGCGGCTGGCATGTAACGCGCCGTTCCCTCGCGCGTACACCGTCTGCGGGGGCCACTCAGGCGCCGTAACGGAGCGTTACATGTCGAGGCGCCCCGGGACGCACCCGCAGCGAGCTGCGGCGCCTTCAGGGCAGCTTCAGCGAGCGGACACCACAATGGGGCGCGTGCGGGTCTTGGTGGTGGACGACGAGGTGCGGCTGGCGCGGTCGCTGAAGGTGGGGCTCGAGGCGGAGGGCTTCGCGGTCGACCTGGCGCACGACGGGACCGACGGGCTGTGGCTGGCCCGCGAGCACACCTACGACGCGATCGTGCTCGACCTGATGCTGCCCGGCGTCAACGGCTACAAGGTCTGCGAGACGCTGCGGCGCGAGGAGGACTGGACGCCGGTGCTCATGCTCACCGCCAAGGACGGCGAGTGGGACCAGGTGGAGGGCCTCGACACCGGGGCCGACGACTACCTCACCAAGCCCTTCTCCTTCCCGGTGCTCGTGGCGCGGCTGCGCGCCGTGGCCCGCCGTGGCGCACGGGAGCGGCCGACGACGCTCGAGGCCGGCGACCTGCGGCTCGATCCGGCGGCGCGCCGGGCGTGGCGCGGCGAGACCGAGCTGGAGCTGACGGCCCGGG
Organism: Marmoricola sp.; assembly: GCA_052040065.1. Lineage (GTDB taxonomy): Bacteria > Actinomycetota > Actinomycetes > Propionibacteriales > Nocardioidaceae > Marmoricola. The sequence continues at coordinate 7,383 of JBQGFI010000139.1, read as the reverse complement.
AGTTCTCGCTGCTCGCCTTCCTGATGCGCCACGCCGGCGACGTGGTCTCCAAGCGGCAGATCATCGACGCCGTCTGGGACGTCGACTTCGACGGCGACCCCAACATCGTCGAGGTCTACGTGCGCCACCTGCGCAACAAGATCGACCGTCCCTTCGGCCGCGAGGCGATCCGCACCCTGCGGGGCGCGGGCTACCGGCTCGGGAGCGACGGTGGCTGAGCGGGTACGCCGCAGCCCCGGCGTCCGCGCCCGGACGACGCTCGCGGCGGTCGCCGTGGTCGCGGTCGCCCTGCTGGTGGGCGGCGCCGCGCTGGTGCTGCTGCTGCGCGGCTCGCTCGTCGACGGGCTCGAGCAGTCCGCCGAGCAGCGCGCCTCCACCCTGGCCGACCAGGCCGACGCCGGCACGCTGCCCGCGACTCCGGAGGACGACGAGGAGGACGACGACCTCGACGACGAGGTCTGGCAGGTCCTGGACGCCGCGGGCCGGCCGGTCGCGTCGTCGCAGCCCCTCGCCGAGCCGCTCCCCGCCGAGGACGCCGCGTCGGTGCGGCTGCCGGGGGGTGAGGCGGCGTACGTCGTGGTCACGGAGGACACCGACGACGGCGGCACCGCCGTGGTCGCGGTGAGCCGCGAGGAGGTCGAGGACTCCACGGCCGCGCTGGTGCCGCTGCTGGCGGTGGGCCTGCCCGTGCTGCTGGCGCTCGTCGCGGGCGTCACCTGGCTGACGACGGGGCGCGCGCTGGCGCCGGTGGAGCGGATCCGCGCGGAGGTCGAGGGCATCACGGGCGACCGGCTCGACCGGCGGGTGCCGGAGCCGACGAGCCGCGACGAGGTGCACCGGCTCGCGCTGACGATGAACGCGATGCTCGAGCGGCTGCAGGGCTCGCGGGAGCGGCAGCAGCAGTTCGTCGCCGACGCCTCCCACGAGCTGCGCTCCCCGATCGCGAGCCTGCGGCAGACCGCAGAGGTCGAGCGCGCGCACCCCGGCGCCCTGGGCGAGGGGGAGCTCGCGGAGGCGGTGCTGGAGGAGTCGACCCGGATGCAGCGCCTGGTCGAGCAGCTGCTGCTGCTCACCCGCGCCGACGAGGGTCGGGTCGTCGCGACCCCGCGCGACGTCGACGTCGACGACCTGGCGCTGGCCGAGGCGCGACGGGTACGGCGTACCGGGCTGACGGTCGACACCACGGGCGTCGCCCCGGGCCGCGTGCGCGGCGACGCCGTGGCCCTGGGCCAGGTGGCCCGCAACCTGGTCGACAACGCCGCCCGCCACGCCGCCTCCCGGCTCGCGCTCACGGTTCACGAGACCGAGGCGGGCGTCGACCTCGTGGTGGCCGACGACGGTCCCGGCGTGCCGGAGGGCGACCGCGAGCGGGTCTTCGAGCGCTTCGTGCGGCTCGACGACGCCCGCACCCGCGACGCGGGCGGCAGCGGCCTCGGCCTGGCAATCGTCGCCGAGGTCGTGCGCGCCCACGGCGGCACCGTCTCGGTGGGGGAGAGCACGCTCGGCGGGGCGTCGTTCGCGGTGCACCTGCCCGCTTCCTGAACGAGCCTTCAGGCGGCTTCAGGGTGGCTTCAGCGCGGCTGTCGCACGGTGGTCCCCACACCGAGACACGACCACGAGAGAGGTCCCCCATGAACTTCCGCAGCAAGCGCGTCCTCGTCCCCGCCGCCCTCACCGCCGTCCTGGTCGGCGGCGGCGCCGTCTGGGCCACCACCGCCGCCGCCGACGACGTCCGCGGCTCCGAGCGCGACCGCGTCGTCACCGCCGCCCTCGAGGCCGTGCCGGACGGCGAGGCCGCCCAGGTCGAGACCAGCGACGACCCGGGCGAGGCCTACGAGGTCGAGGTCTTCCGCGCCGACGGCACCGAGGTCGACCTCGCGCTCGACGCCGACCTGGCCGTGGTCTCCCGCGACGACGACGACCGCGACGACCGTGACGACCGGGACGACGTCCGCGACGACCGCGCCGACGACCGGGACGCCGACGACCGCGTCCTCTCCGCCACCGAGCGCGAGCGCGCCGAGCAGGCCGCCCTCGCCGCCGTCGGCGGTGGCGTCGTGACCGACGTCGAGGCCAGCGACGACCGGGGCGTGGCCTACGAGGTCGAGGTCGTCGAGCGCGACGGCACCGAGCACGACGTCGACCTCGACACGACGTACGACGTGGTGGACCAGCGCGTCGACCGCTGACCCGCTGCGGGCCCGCGCCCGCCCGCCGCCATGTAACGCTCCGTTACGCCGGACGTACAGCCCCAGCAGGGGTCACCCAGTCCACGTAACGGAGCGTTACATGTGCGCGCGCGGGGCCCCACCCCCCGCATGGGACGATCGGACGCATGAGTGACCTGACGGGACGTGACCTGATGGCGGGGCCGCCGCCGACGCTGCTGCCGCAGGACCCGGCGGGGTCGCTGATCGAGGAGGGGCACGACGCGCGGGCCGTGGTGCGGCGCCACCCGGAGTCGCCGGTGGCGTGGGCCACGCTGGCCGAGCAGGCGCTCGACGGGGCCGAGGACGACGTGACGGCCTACGCCTTCGCCCGGGTGGGCTACCACCGCAGCCTCGACCAGCTGCGGCGCAGCGGCTGGAAGGGCCACGGTCCGGTGCCGTGGGAGCACGAGCCCAACCGCGGCTTCCTGCGGGCGCTCGCGGCGCTCTCGATCGCCGCCGGGCGCATCGGCGAGACGCCGGAGCAGCAGCGCTGCGCCGACTTCCTGCGCGACTCCAGCCCCGAGGGCGCGGCCGCGCTAGGGCTCTGAGGGACCCGGCACCAGGATCCGGTACGCCGCCGGCTCGAGCCGCCAGGTGCGGCGCCGCTCCGGGCCGTCGATCTCGCCGTCGGCCGAGAGGTAGAACTCCTCGCCGCTGACGGTGACGGTGGTGCCGCGTGCCGTGATGACGTCCTCGCGCTCCTCGTGGGTGCCGCGGGTCAGCTTCCACACGTAGCCGAAGCGCTCCAGGGGACCGATCGAGCGCGAGACCATGACGTCGAGCCGGGCGTCGCCGGGGTCGGCCTCCGGCGTGAGCTCGGTGCCGCCGCCCACGCTGGTGCCGTTGCCCACCGCGACCATCAGCACCGGGTCGGCGACGTCGACCAGCACCTCGCCGTCGACCTCGATGCGCAGCCGCACGGACGGCGGCCGCACCGCCGAGAGCACGGCGCCGATCGGGTAGCCGAGGATGCCGAAGCCGACCTTGCCGAGCCGCTTCTTCCAGCGGTGGCCCCGGCGGCTGGCCTGGGCGCTCGCGCCGAGGTGGACGCTGTTGACGACGACCTGGCCGAGCTCGTCGACGATCAGGTCCATCCGGCGCTCGCGCCCGGTCAGCAGTGCCTCGGCCGCGGCCTGCGGCTCCAGCGGCAGGCCCAGGGTGCGGGCGAAGTCGTTGCCGGTGCCCAGGGGTAGCAGCCCCAGCCGGCTCTCGGCGAGCTCGCGCCGCTTGTGCAGCGCGGCCACCACGGCGTGCAGGCTGCCGTCGCCGCCGGCCACGACGAGCAACCGGCCGCCGGCACGGTGGAGCACCCCGTCGAGCTCACCGGGGTTGCTGGTGCGCGCGACCTCGACGTCGGCCTTGGCGCGCAGCACCTCCAGGGCGAGACGCAGCGACTCCTGCTCCTCGCCGCCCGCCTCCGCGTTGGCGATCACCAGGACCGGCTCCATCCCGTCACCGTAGTACCGAGGGCACAACCAGGTCAGCCCGATGTCCGGACCCGCACGCTCGGTGTGACGCGCGACGCGGCAGCCGGTAACGTGACCCGGCGGACGAGCCCGGCGACGTGGCCGGTGCCGTCGCCTGTCGGTGCTCGGTGCGCCCGCGAGCCCCCAGGTGCCAGCCGTTCTCGACACCCGCTGATGGAGGGGTGCACACACATGCCTGCGATCGTCGTGCTCGGAGCCCAGTGGGGTGACGAGGGCAAGGGCAAGGCCACCGACCTGCTCACCACCCAGCAGTCCATCGACTACTGCGTGCGCACCTCCGGGGGACACAACGCCGGCCACACCATCGTGGTCGACGGCGAGAAGTTCGCCACGCACCTGCTGCCGAGCGGGATCCTGACCCCCGACTGCACCAACGTCATCGGCAACGGCGTCGTGGTCAGCCCCGAGGCGCTCTTCCGCGAGCTCGACGCGCTGACCGCCCGCGACGTGTCGCTGGGCGAGCTCGTGATCAGCGGCAACGCCCACGTGATCGCGTCCTACCACTCGACGATCGACAAGGTCACCGAGCGCTTCCTGGGCAAGAACAAGATCGGCACGACCGGGCGCGGCATCGGTCCGGCGTACGCCGACAAGATCAACCGCGTCGGCATCCGCGTGGCCGACCTCTTCGACGAGAAGATCCTGGCCGAGAAGGTCGAGGCGGCGCTCGAGGTCAAGAACCACCTGCTCACCAAGGTCTACAACCGCCGCGCGATCACCGTCGAGGAGGTCGTCGAGGACCTGCGGTCCTACGCCGACCGGCTCGCGCCGATGGTGCGCGACACCTCGCTGCTGCTCAACGCCGCGCTCGACCGCGACGAGACCGTGCTCTTCGAGGGCGCGCAGGCCACGATGCTCGACGTCGACCACGGCACCTACCCCTTCGTGACGAGCAGCAACCCGGTCGCCGGTGGCGTGTGCACCGGCGCCGGCGTCGGTCCCACCCGGATCGACCGCGTGATCGGCGTGATCAAGGCCTACACCACCCGCGTCGGCTCGGGTCCCTTCCCGACCGAGCTCTTCGACGCCGACGGCGAGAAGCTGTGGAAGGTCGGCGGCGAGGTCGGCGTCTCCACCGGACGCGACCGGCGCTGCGGCTGGTACGACGCCGTGGTCGCCCGCTACGCCACCCGGGTCAACGGCCTCACCGAGCTCTTCATGACCAAGCTCGACGTGCTCTCCAGCTGGGAGCGGGTGCCGGTCTGCGTCGCCTACGACGTCGACGGCGTGCGCCACGACGAGATGCCGCTGACGCAGACGGAGTTCCACTCCGCCACCCCGGTCTACGAGTACCTCGACGGCTGGTGGGAGGACATCTCCGGCTGCCGCCGCTTCGAGGACCTGCCCAAGAACGCCCAGCGCTACGTCCGGGCGCTCGAGGAGATGTCGGGCGCGCCCTTCTGGGCCGTCGGGGTCGGTCCCGGCCGCGACCAGACGATCGTCGTCAACGACTGACGCGTCCGCGGTCCGGGCGGTCACCGGCAGCGGTGGCGGCGGGCGTCGGTAGGGTCGGCGCCCGTGAAGGTCCTCGTCCTCGGCCCCGGCGGACGTGAGCACGCGCTCGCGCTGGCCCTCTCCCGCGACCCCTCGGTGAGCGAGGTGCACGCGGCGCCCGGCAACCCCGGCATCGCCGAGGTGGCGACGCTGCACGACGTCGACGCCCTCGACGGCGCGGCGGTGGCCGCGCTCGCCGTCGACCTCGGCGTCGACCTCGTGGTCGTCGGCCCGGAGGCGCCGCTCGTGGCCGGCGTCGCCGACGCCGTGCGCGAGGCCGGTGTGAGCTGCTTCGGTCCCAGCCGCGAGGCCGCCCGGCTCGAGGGGTCCAAGGCCTTCGCGAAGGACGTCATGGCGGCGGCCGGCGTGCCCACCGCGATGGCGCGGGTGTGCACCACCCCGGAGCAGGTCGCCGACGCCCTCGACGCCTTCGGGGCGCCGTACGTCGTCAAGGACGACGGCCTGGCCGCCGGCAAGGGCGTCGTGGTGACCGACGACCGGGAGGCGGCGCTGGCCCACGGCGTCGCCTGCGAGCGGGTCGTGGTGGAGGAGTTCCTCGACGGGCCCGAGGTCTCGCTCTTCGCGGTCACCGACGGCACGACCGTCTACCCGCTCCAGCCCGCGCAGGACTTCAAGCGTGCCGGCGACGGCGACACCGGGCCCAACACCGGCGGCATGGGTGCCTACACCCCGCTGTCGTGGGCACCGGAGGGCCTGGTCGCGGAGGTGCTCGAGCGGGTGCTGCAGCCCACGGTCGACGAGATGGCCCGCCGCGGGACCCCCTTCACCGGCCTGCTGTACGCCGGCCTCGCGCTCACCGGCCGGGGGGTCCGGGTGGTGGAGTTCAACGCCCGCTTCGGCGACCCGGAGACCCAGCCGCTGCTGGCGCTGCTCGACTCGCCGCTCGGCCCGCTGCTCCTCGCCGCCGCCGAGGGCCGCCTCGACGAGGTCGACCCGCCGCGCTGGAAGTCGGGTGCCGCGGTCGCGGTGGTGCTGGCCAGCGCGGGCTACCCCGCGTCGTCCTCCTCGGGCGACGTCATCACGGTCGGCGAGCTGCCGCAGGGCGTCGACGTGGTCCACGCGGGCACCGCGCGGCGCGGCGACGACCTCGTCACCGCCGGCGGCCGGGTGCTCGCGGTGACGGCGACCGGTGCCGACCTCGCGGCGGCGCGGGAGGCGGCGTACGCCGGGGTGGCGGCCGTCGGCTTCGACGGCGCCCAGCACCGCACCGACATCGCCGCCGACCGCTGAGCCGACGCCGCGTAGGATCGCGGCACGTGAGCGTCCCGAACGTCCTGGCCACCCGCTACGCCGGCGCCGACCTCGCCGAGATCTGGAGCCCCGAGCACAAGATCGTGCTCGAGCGGCGCCTGTGGATCGCCGTGCTGCGCGCCCAGCGCGACCTCGGCGTCGACGTGCCCGAGGGCGTCGTGGAGGACTACGAGGCGGTCGTCGAGCAGGTCGACCTCGCGAGCATCGCGGCACGCGAGCGGGTGACGCGGCACGACGTCAAGGCGCGCATCGAGGAGTTCTGCGCGCTGGCCGGGCACGAGCACGTGCACAAGGGCATGACCAGCCGCGACCTGACCGAGAACGTCGAGCAGCTCCAGGTGGCCGCCAGCCTGCGGCTGCTGCGCACCCGCAGCCTTGCGACCCTCGCACGCCTGGCGCGGCTCGCCGGCGAGCACGACGCGCTGGTGATGGCCGGTCGCTCGCACAACGTCGCGGCGCAGGCCACCACGCTGGGCAAGCGCTTCGCCACCGTGGCCGAGGAGCTGCTCGTCGCCGTGGAGCGCCTCGACGACCTGCTGCGGCGCTACCCGCTGCGGGGGATCAAGGGTCCGATGGGCACCTCGCAGGACATGCTCGACCTGCTCGGCGGCGACGAGGCCCGGCTCGAGGAGCTCGAGCAGCGCGTCGCCACGCACCTGGGCTTCGACCGGGTGCTCGCGAGCGTCGGCCAGGTCTACCCGCGCTCGCTCGACTTCGACGTCGTCTCGACCCTGGTGCAGCTCGCCGCGGCGCCGTCCAACCGCGCCACGACGATCCGTCTGATGGCCGGGCACGAGCTGGTGACCGAGGGCTTCCGCGAGGGCCAGGTCGGCTCCTCGGCGATGCCGCACAAGATGAACACCCGCTCCTGCGAGCGCGTCAACGGCCTGGCCGTGGTGCTGCGCGGCCAGCTGAGCATG
>JBQGFI010000138.1:0-4350 GCA_052040065.1 Marmoricola sp. | reverse complement strand
CGGCGGCCGAGGCGACCTCGCCGCAGCCGTCCACGCCCCCGTCGGAGGCCCCGTCTGAGGCCTCGTCGGAGGCCCCGTCTGCGCCCCCGTCGGAAGCCTCGTCCGCAGCCTCGTCCGCAGCCTCGTCCTCAGCCTCGTCCTCAGCCTCGTCCTCAGCCTCGTCCTCAGCCTCGTCCTCAGCCGCGTCCTCAGCCCCGGCGGCGCAGCCGGCCACGCCGCCCGCCCCGCCGCCCGACCCCGAACCCGCCCCGAGCGGGGAGCCCGGTCGGCTCGGGCTCGCCGAGGTGCGCCGGCTCTGGCCCGACCTGCTCGAGAAGGTCAAGACCATGCGGCGCTTCACCTGGATCCTGCTGAGCCAGAACGCCCAGGTGCTCGCCGTCGACGACGCGACGCTCACCGTCGGCTTCAAGACCTCCGGCGCCCGCGAGTCCTTCCTCGGCGGTGGCAGCGAGGAGGTGCTGCGCCAGGCGGCCATCGAGGTGGTCGGGGCCGACTGGCGCATCGAGACCGCGGTCGACCCGTCGTCGGAGGGCTCCCGGGGACCGGCGGGCCGTGCCCCCGAGCCGCCCGGCCCGGCCGAGCCCGCCCCGGTCGCCCCGGCACGGCCGGCGGCCGCCGAGAAGGCCCGGGCCTCCCTGGCCGCGTCCGTGGCGCAGGAGAGCGTCCCCACCGCCGACCCCGACGCCGACGCCCACCCCGACGACCCCACCAGCGACGACGACGGGATCGACAGCGCCGAGCTGCTCGCCCGCGAGCTCGGGGCGACCGTGATCGACGAGACCCCCCGATCCTGAGCCTTCCGCACCAGACCCTGGAGACGACGTGACCGACAGCAGCAACCCCTTCGGCGGCCTCGACCTCGGCGCCATGCTCGAGCAGGCCCAGCAGATGCAGGCGCAGCTGGTGCAGGCCCAGCAGGAGCTGGCCGAGACCACGGTCGACGGCACCGCCGGCGGCGTCACCGTGACCCTCGACGGCACCGGTGACCTGAGCGCGGTCACGGTGCGCCCGGGCACCTTCGACGGCGCCGACGCCGAGTCGCTCGCCGACCTCGGCGACCTGGTGGTCGCCGCCTTCCGCGACGCCAAGGGCCGCGTCGACGACCTGGCCGCGCAGGCGCTCGGTCCCCTCGCCGGCGGTGCGGGCGGCCTCGACCTGGGTGGTGCCCTGGGTGACCTCGGCAGCCTGGGTGGGCTGGGTCCCGGCACCACGGGCGCCAGCGGCGACGACCCCGACGCCGAGCCTCGTCGCTCCGGATTCTGACGAGGACCCGGTGTACGAAGGTGTCCTGCAGGACCTCATCGACGAGCTGGCCCGGCTGCCGGGCGTCGGCCCGAAGGGCGCGCAGCGCATCGCCTTCCACCTGCTCGCGGCCGACCCCGACGACGTGCGTCGCCTGGCCGAGACGATGCAGGAGATGAAGGCCAAGGCGACCTTCTGCCAGACCTGCGGCAACGTCTCGCAGGCCGAGCAGTGCCGCATCTGTGCCGACCCGCGTCGCGACCCCACCTCGATCTGCGTGGTCGAGGAGCCCAAGGACGTCGTCGCGATCGAGCGCACCCGGGAGTTCCGGGGGCGCTACCACGTGCTCGGTGGGGCCATCTCCCCGCTGGCCGGCATCGGTCCCGACCAGCTGCGCATCCGCGAGCTCATGGGACGGCTGGCCGACGGCGAGGTCACCGAGGTGATCCTCGCGATGGACCCCAACATCGAGGGAGACGCCACGGCGGCGTATCTCTCCCGGCTGCTCCGGTCGATGGAGCTGTCGGTGACCCGCCTCGCCAGCGGGTTGCCGGTGGGCGGCGACCTGGAGTACGCCGACGAGGTGACGCTCGGCAGGGCGTTCGCAGGAAGGAGATCGACCGGTGACTGAGACCCAGCTCGAGCAGGAGATCCAGGAGCTCGCCCAGCAGGTGGCCGACGCCACGGAGGCCTACCTCGTGGGGCTGCAGGCGATCTCGCGCGGGGCGGCGGAGTCGGCGTCGGTGCCGCTGCTGCTGCTCGAGGTCAGCCAGCTGCAGCTCGCCGGGGCCCGGCTGGGGGTGCAGGTCGACTTCACCCCCGAGCACCAGTACCAGCCCGACGTCGGGCCCGACCCCGACCTCGACGCGATGCGGCTGCGGCTGGCCGCCGTGCTCGGCGACATCGACACCTACGCGCTCAACTTCGAGCCCTACGACCCCGAGACCGTGCCGAGCCAGATCTCCGACGACCTCACGGCGATCGCCTCCGACGTCGCCAACGGTCTGCGGCACTTCCGGCGCGGCGACGTGCTCGAGGCGCTGTGGTGGTGGCAGTACTCCTACCTCGCCTCGTGGGGCACCCAGGCGTGCGGCGTGCTCAGCGCGCTGCACTCCGTGGTCGCCCACGACCGGCTCGACAGCGACATCGCCGGGGAGACCGAGCAGATCGCCGCGGCCGACCGCCTGGACACCCCCGACGTGGACGCCGCTCGGCCCGCGACCTGAGCCGCCGTAGAATCGCAGGCGGTCCGGCAGCCGGACCGCCTGTCCGCCCACCGAGCAGCGAGGTCCTCCCGTGGTCGCACCCGCCACGTCCACCGCCGAGCGCCGCCGGGGCATCGTCGTGCAGAAGTACGGCGGCTCCTCGCTGGCCGACGCCGCCGCCGTCAAGCGGGTCGCCCGACGCATCGTCGAGGCCAAGAAGCAGGGCAACGACGTGGTGGTGGCCGTCTCCGCGATGGGCGACTTCACCGACGAGCTGATCGACCGCGCCAACCAGGTCAGCCCGGTGCCGCCCGCCCGCGAGCTCGACATGCTGCTCACCGCGGGGGAGCGGATCTCGATGGCGCTGGTCGCGATGGCGATCTCCGACCTCGGCTTCACCGCCCGGTCCTTCACCGGCTCGCAGGCCGGCGTGATCACCGACTCGGTGCACGGCAAGGCCAAGATCATCGACGTCACCCCGGGCCGGATAACCACCGCGCTCGAGGAGGGTCACATCGTGATCGTGGCCGGCTTCCAGGCCGACAGCCAGGACACCAAGGAGATCACCACGCTGGGCCGCGGCGGCACCGACACCACCGCGGTGGCGCTCGCCGCTGCGCTGCGCGCCGACGTCTGCGAGATCTACACCGACGTCGACGGCGTCTTCACCGCCGACCCCCGCATCGTCAAGAGCGCCCGCAAGCTCGACCGCGTCACCTACGAGGAGATGCTCGAGCTGGCCGCCTGCGGCGCGAAGATCCTGCACCTGCGCTGCGTCGAGTACGCCCGCCGCTACGACATCCCCATCCACGTCCGCTCGTCCTTCAGCCAGCTCCACGGCACCGTCGTGGCCGGCAGCATCGACGACGAGCCCCACCAGGAGGCCACCATGGAGCAGGCGATCATCGCCGGCGTCGCCCACGACCGCAGCGAGGCCAAGATCACCGTCGTCGGGGTGCCCGACAAGGTCGGCGAGGCCGCGCGCATCTTCGACGCGCTCTCCAAGGCGCAGATCAACCTCGACATGATCGTGCAGAACGTCTCGGCGGCGGCCACCAACCTCACCGACATCTCCTTCACGCTGCCGCGCACCGACGGGCAGACCGCGATGCAGGCGCTGCACAGCCTCAAGGGCGTCATCGGCTACGACTCGCTGATCTACGACGACAAGATCGGCAAGGTGTCGCTGATCGGCGCGGGCATGCGCTCGCACCCGGGGGTCACCGCGAAGTTCTTCAACTCCCTGGCCGAGGCCGGCGTCAACATCGGCATGATCTCCACCTCCGAGATCCGGATCTCGGTGGTGGTCGACGAGGGCGACGTCGACGCGGCCGTCGCCGCCACCCACACGGCGTTCGAGCTCGACGCCGACGAGGTCGAGGCCGTCGTCTACGGCGGCACCGGAAGGTAGGAGGCTCCCCATGGCTCGCATCGGCATCGTCGGCGCCACCGGTCAGGTGGGCGTCGCCATGCGCCAGATCCTGCTCGAGCGGGACTTCCCCGCCGAGGAGATCCGCTTCTTCGCTTCCGCGCGCTCCGCCGGCACGGTGCTCCCGTACGGCGACCGCGAGGTCACTGTCGAGGACGCCGCCACGGCCGACCCCAGCGGCCTCGACATCGCGCTCTTCTCCGCGGGTGCCTCGACCTCGCGCGCCCAGGCCGCGCGCTTCGCCGACGCCGGCGTCGTCGTGGTCGACAACTCCTCGGCCTTCCGGCGCGACGCCGACGTGCCGCTGGTCGTCAGCGAGGTCAACCCCGAGGCGCTGGCCAGCATCCCGCGCGGCATCGTGGCCAACCCCAACTGCACCACCATGGCCGCGATGCCGGTGCTCAAGCCGCTGCACGACGAGGCCGGGCTCACCCGGCTGATCGCCTCGACCTACCAGGCCGTCTCCGGCTCGGG
>JBQGFI010000137.1:0-9158 GCA_052040065.1 Marmoricola sp. | reverse complement strand
TCCCGATCCCGCTCGCCGCGGCCGACGGCACGGGCCTGGCCTCCAACGGCTGGGCGGTCGCCGGCATCACGGTCGCGCTGATCGTGCTCAGCGCGCTCTTCGTCGCCGTCGAGTTCGCACTGCTGGCCGTCAAGCGGCACCGGCTCCAGGACGCCGCCGGCAACAGCCGCTCGGCCCGGGCCGCGCTGCGCAGCTTCGACGAGCTCACGGTGCTGCTCGCGGGCTGCCAGCTCGGCATCACCGCCTGCGCCCTGGGCCTCGGCGCGGTCACCAAGCCCGCGCTGGACTACGCGCTGCGCCCGGTCTTCACCGACCTCGGCGCCCCCGCGTGGGCCGCGGGTGCGGTGAGCTTCGTCCTGGCGCTGCTGCTCGTCACCTTCCTGCACCTCGTGGTCGGCGAGATGGCGCCCAAGTCGTGGGCCATCGCCCACCCGGAGGCCGCCGCGACCGCCCTGGCGCTCCCGATGCGCGGTTTCATGTGGCTCACCCGGCCGCTGCTGATCGGGCTCAACGAGGCCGCCAACTGGTGCCTGCGCCGGGTCGGGGTCGAGCCGCAGGACAGCCCCCACACCGGGCAGAGCGCCGAGGACCTCGCCCAGCTCGTCGAGCACAGCCTCGACGTGGGGGTGCTCGACGAGCACCGCTCGGCGCAGCTGACCCGGGCGCTGGAGCTGCAGCACCTGACCGTGGGCGACCTCGCCTCCGGGGGGCAGGCCACCGCCGTCGACAAGGACGACGACATGGAGGCCGTGCGCGACGCGACCCGGTCGTCGGGGCACCTGCGGGTGCTGGTGCGCGACCAGGGACGCATCCTGGGCGTGGTGCACGTGCGCGACACGATGGTGCAGCCCGAGGGGCGGCGTGCCTCCGAGGTGATGAGGCCGGTCCTCAAGATCGACGCCGAGACCTCCCTCAACGACGCGCTGCAGCGGATGCGCGAGACGCGCAACCACCTCGCGGTGATCGAGGAGGACGGCAACCCCGAGGGGGTCGTGACGCTCACCGACATCGTCCGTCGGCTCTTCCCCACCGAGGCCGACGCGGCCTGAGCCGCCGCTGTCCTCGTGGCCCGGGGAGGGCCCCGAGAAGGCCGGGGGCGCGCCCGGGTCGCACGGCTCTGTCGGATCCGTGCCACTTGATAACGATTCGGTCACCTGGTCTTCCGGAGACCGGGGGTCTCGGGGTGGGCTGGCCGAGGCCCTCCGCAACCCGGCGAGGGTCGACGAGAGGAACGACGTGAATCCCAGGCTTTCTCGGGGCCTGGTGGGGCTCACTGGAGCGGCGCTCGCCGTCTCCGGCCTCACCGTGTCGACCGCCGCCACCGCGGCTCCCCCCGGCACCCCTCCGCCCACCCCGCCCGGCGCCGGCGCCGGCCTCGACAAGGAGGACCGCGCGCTGCTCGCGCAGGCCCGCGCCGACGAGGAGAAGCGGGTCACCATGCTGGTGGCCGCCGACGAGGGCGAGTCCGCCGCCGTCGCCGACGAGCTCGCCGGGCTCGGCGGCACCGTCCAGGCCAGCGAGGGCGAGGTCGACTACCTCCGCGTCTCGGTGCCGACCTCGCAGGTGACCAAGGCGGCCAAGCTGCCCGGCATCGCCGCGGTCGACCTCGGCGAGGTCATCCCGCTCGACGACCCGCGGCCCGAGGGCACGCAGAACCCCACGCCGTACACGCCGCCCGGCAAGCGCACGCCCAAGGTCAACCCCTACATGCCCATCGGGGAGACCAAGGCCGCGCAGCTGACCGCCGACCGCAAGCGCTTCGACGGCCGCGGCACCACCATCGGCATCGTCGACAGCGGCGTCGACCTCGACCACCCGTCGCTGCAGACCACCTCGACCGGCGAGCGCAAGATCACCGACTGGAAGACCTTCACCGACCCGGTCAACGACGACGACCCGACCTGGCTCAAGCTCGACGAGACCGTCAGCGGCCGGACCTTCGTCTACGACGGCACCACCTACCGGGCGCCGCGCAACCGGACCTACCACATCGGCGTCTTCGACGAGCGCGACCCGCGCCTGGGCGGCGAGCTCGGCAACGACGTCAACCGCGACGGCAACCCCGCGGGCAGCTCCGGCCTCTTCCCCGTGATCTGGGACCAGCGCAGCGGTGAGGTCTTCGTCGACACCGACCAGGACGGCGACTTCCGCGACGAGACCGCGATGAAGGAGTACGCCGAGCGCTTCGACATCGGCCACTTCGGGCTCGACAACCCCAACACCGCGATCCGCGAGCAGATCCCCTTCGTCGTGCAGACCGAGGACGACAACTGGCTCAACATCGGCATCGTCTCCGGCGCCCACGGCTCCCACGTCGCCGGCATCACCGCCGCCCACAAGATGTTCGACGGCAAGATGAGCGGCGCCGCCCCCGGCGCCGAGATCAAGTCCGCCCGGGCCTGCCTCTTCGTCGACGGCTGCACCAACTACGCGCTGATCGAGTCGATGGCGTGGCTGGCGCAGAACGACGTCGACGTCATCAACATGTCGATCGGCGGCCTGCCGGCGCTCAACGACGGCAACAACGCCCGGGCGATCCTCTACAACCGGATCATCGACACCTACGGCGTGCAGATGTTCATCTCGGCCGGCAACAGCGGTCCGGGCATGAACACCGTGGGCGACCCGTCGGTGGCGACGAAGGTCGTCAGCGTGGGCTCCTCGATCACCGACGACACCTGGCGCTCCAACTACGGCTCCGACTCGGAGTACGCCGACAACCTGCACGGCTTCTCCAGCCGCGGCCCGCGCGAGGACGGCGGCTTCAAGCCCACCGTGGTCGCCCCGGGCTCGGCGGTCTCGACCGTGCCGCAGTGGCAGAACCCCACCGGGGCCTGCCTGCCGTACGCGTGCTCGGCCGGCTACGCCATGTTCAACGGCACCTCGATGGCCTCGCCGCAGGCCGCCGGTGCGGCGGCGCTGCTCGTCGGCGCGGCCAAGGACCGCGACATCGAGCTCGCGCCGGCGCAGCTGCGCCAGGCGATGACCTCCACGGCCCGCTTCTTCGAGCGCTACGGCGCCTACGAGCAGGGCAACGGCCTGATCGACACCACCGCCGCGTGGGCCCAGATCCAGCAGGGCATCCAGAGCGTGGAGATCAGCTCCGAGGTCGACGTCAACACCGCGCTCTCCGACTTCCTGGGCAAGCCGGGTCGTGGCGAGGGCATCAACGACCGTGAGGGCGTCGCCGCCGGCGACAGCTACGAGCGCGTCTACACCTTCACCCGCTTCTCCGGTCGCAGCGGCAACGTGCGCTACGACCTCGACTGGGTGGGCAACGACGGCACCTTCGACGCCCCGGCGTCGGTGACGCTGCCGCTCGCCCAGCCGGTGCAGGTGGCGGTGAGCGTGTCGCCGGAGTCGGCGGGCGCCCACTCCGCGGTGCTGAACCTCGACGACGCGACGACGCCGGGCGTGGAGTACCAGACCCTCAACACCGTCGTGGCGGCCGAGCAGTTCAGCGAGGCCAACGACTACGCCGTCGAGGCCTCCGGCACCATCGGGCGCAACCAGACGCAGTCGTACTTCTACGACGTGCCCGAGGGCACCCCGGCCTTCAAGGTCGACCTGCAGGGTGGCGGCACCACGCAGGGCGCCGGGCAGATCCGGTTCCTGCGCTTCCACCCCTACGGTGTCGGTGTCGACAACAACGCCACCACGCAGTGCTACAACCCCAACGCCGGGGCGGGCTGCTCGACGGGCTCCCCGACGAGCCGCACCGTTGCCGACCCGCAGCCGGGGGTGTGGGAGGTCGTCGTCGAGGGACGACGCACCTCCGACGCGGCCCGCGCGCCGTACACCCTCTCCGCGGAGGTGCTGGGCGCCGAGGTCTCGCCGAACCCGCTCGAGATCGCCTCGGCGACCGCCGGTCAGCCGACGGCCGCGGAGTGGGAGGTCACCAACAAGTTCGGTGAGTTCACCGGGCGCCTGGTGGGCGGCACGCTCGGCAGCGCCAACCGTGGTGAGCGCACGATCGCCGACGGCGCGCAGCAGCAGATCCCGGTGCAGGTCACGGCCGGGGCCACCTCGCTGCGAGCCACGATCGGCAACACCGCCGACGCGGCGGCCGACCTCGACCTCGCCGTCTTCAACTGCACGACCGGCAGCTGCGTGCTGGCCGGTCAGCAGGCCGACGGCGACTCCGAGGAGTCGGTGAGCATCGCCAACCCGGCGGCCGGCACCTGGATCGTGCTGGTCGACGGCTACTCGGTGCCGGCGGGCTCGACGCCGTACGACTACGTCGACGTCTTCGTCAACCCGGGCTTCGGCTCGGTGGCCACGCAGGACGCCGACGCCCCGCGGCCCAACGGCGAGAGCTGGACCGTGCCGGGCTCGGTGACGGCCAACCAGGCGCCGGCCTCCGGGCGCGCGCTGCTGGGCGAGGTGCAGGTCCGGACCACCGAGGGCGTGCGCGTCGGCGGTGGCGAGGTCGTGGTCAGGTCGGTCGGCTAGCACGGACCGACACCCGGGACCGACACCCGAGGGAGGGGGCGCTGCGGCGCCTCCTCCCTCGGTGCGTCCAGGGGCTCTAGCGCAGCCGCAGGGCCTCGAAGCGCTCGGGCGGGTCGGCGATGACGTCCTGGGCGGCCACCAGCTGGATCTCGCGGGTGCCGGCGGCCAGGGTCGCCTCGAGGATGCCGTACGCCGTGGCGGTGACACGCTGCAGCGCGGTCTGCGTGGAGCCGGTGGTGAGCAGGTGGGCCAGGAAGACCGCGGCGGTGACGTCGCCGCAGCCGTTGGGCGAGATGGGCAGCAGCGGCGTCCGGGTGGTCCAGGCGCCAGTGTCGTCGACCGCGACCAGGTCGACGTGGTCGTCCGGCGTCTCGTCGGTGAGCACGCTCGTCACGAGCACCGTGCGCGGGCCGCGGGCGCGCACCGCGTCGACGGCGTCCAGCACCTCGGCGGTCGTGCGGCTGGTCACCCCGGCGAGGAAGTCGAGCTCGAAGTGGTTGGGGGTGATGACGTCGGCCCGCGGCACCACCTGGTCGCGCATGAACTCCGGGATGCCGGGCCGCACGAACATGCCCCGGCCCACGTCGCCCATGACCGGGTCGCAGCAGTAGACGGCGTCGGGGTTGAGCTCACGGGCCCGGGCCACGGTGTCGAGCACGACCTGGCCGACCTCCTCGGCGCCTTGGTAGCCGCTGAGCACGGCGGCCACGCGGGCCAGGGCACCTCGCTCCTCCACGCCCTGGACGACCTCGCGCAGGTCGTCGGCGCTGAGCAGCGGACCCCGCCACGCGCCGTACCCGGTGTGGTTGGAGAAGTGGACTGTGTTGACCGCCCAGGCCTCGATGCCGAGGCGCTGCAGCGGGAAGACCGCGGCGCTGTTGCCGACGTGGCCGAAGGCGACCGAGGACTGGATCGACAGGAGCTCCATGGCGCCTAGTCTCACCCCAGCACGAGCGAGCGCTTCGAGAGCCCCATCCAGTAGCCGGGGAAGAGCTGCTCGCCGGGGGCCTCCGGGTCGGACGCCGCCCCCAGCGCCACGAAGAGCGGCGTGAGGTGCTCGACCGTGGGGTGGGCGTAGGGCATGTCGGGCGCCACGTCCTTGAACGACGCGAGCGTGTCGACGTCGCCGCGCGCCAGGGCCTCCGCGGCCCAGGCGTCGAAGTCGACCGACCAGCCGGGTGCGGTCGCCTCGATGGAGAAGTCGGTGAGGAAGGGCAGGCCGTGGGTGAGGAAGCCCGAGCCCACCACCAGCACGCCCTCGTCGCGCAGCTCGCGCAGCCGGCTGCCGAGCACGAGCAGGGCACCGGGGTCCTGCGTCGGCAGCGACATCTGCAGCACGGGGATGTCGGCCTCGGGATACATGATCCGCAGCGGCACCCAGGCGCCGTGGTCGAGGCCGCGGCGGGGGTGGCGGTGCACCGTCTGCGTGTCGGGCAGCAGGGCCGCGACGCGGTCGGCGAGGGCGGAGGCGTCGGGGGTGTCGTAGCGCATCCGGTAGTACTTCTCGGCGAAGCCGCCGAAGTCGTAGACCAGCTCGGTGCCGGGACCCGAGGCGCTGAGCATCAGCGGGGCCGCCTCCCAGTGGGCGCTGACGACGAGGATCGCCCGTGGACGCGGGAGGTCGGCGGCGAGCTGCCGCAGCTGGCCCGACCAGACCGGGTCGTCGAGCAGCGGCGGCGCGCCGTGGCCCAGGTAGAGCGCCGGCATCCGGTCCGACGACGAAGTAGTTGTCATGTCAACTACCAACCTCCAGCGTCGTGCGGCCATTCCCTCCCGCTCAGGGTAGACGCCAGTCGACCGGGGTGCCGCCCTGTTCGACGAGCAGGCGGTCGACCCGGCTGAAGGGGCGCGAGCCGAAGAAGCCGCGGTGGGCCGAGAGCGGGCTGGGGTGGGTCGACTCCACCCACGGGACCGGTCGCAGCGCGCCCTTGAGCGAGCGGGCGTCGCTGCCCCACAGGATCGCGGCGAGGGGCTGCCCCTGCTGCGCGCGCTGCGAGAGGGCGCGGATGGCCTGGTCGGTGACGACCTCCCAGCCCTTGCCGCGGTGGGACGCCGAGGCGCCGGGCTGCACCGTCAGGCACCGGTTGAGCAGCATCACCCCGGCGTCGGCCCAGGACGTCAGGTCGCCGGTCGTGGGCGGCGGCACCCCGACGTCGTCGACCAGCTCGCGGTAGATGTTGACCAGGCTGCGCGGCGGCGCCACCCCCGGGGCGACCGAGAAGCTCAGGCCCACGGGGTGTCCGGGTGTCGGGTAGGGGTCCTGGCCGACCACCAGCACCTTCACCTCGGCCAGCGGCCGCTGGAAGGCACGCAGCACGTGCTCGCCGGCCGGCAGGTAGCGCCGTCCGGCCGCCACCTCCGCGCGCAGGAAGCGCCCCATCGCCTCGAGCTGCTCCTCGACCGGGGCGAGGGCCTCGGCCCAGTCCGCCGCCACCAGCTGCTTGTCGACGAGGTCGTCCAGGGTGCCCATCGGGTCAGGGTAGGGCGGCGGACCGGCGGGGCTCAGCCGAGGAAGTCGAGCAGTGCGCGGTTGAGCTCCGCGGCGTGGCTGACGTTGAAGCCGTGCGGCGCCCCCTGGACGACGACGGTGCGGGAGCCGGGGACGGCGGCCGCGGTGCGCTTGCCGGAGACCTCGAAGGGGACGATCGCGTCGGAGTCGCCGTGGATGACCAGGGTCGGCACGGTGATCGCCTCGAGGTCCCGCCGGAAGTCGGTGCGACCGAAGGCGTCGATGCACCCGACGAGGGCCTCGTCGCGCGCCTTCGCCGTGAGCGCCAGCGCGTCCTGCCGCTGCTGCTCGGTCACCTTCAGCTCGCCGTCAACGCTGAAGAAGTCGGTGGTGAAGCCGTCGAGGAAGGCCTCGCGGTCCTGGCCGGCGCCCTGCTCGAACTGCTGCACGCCCTCCTCGGGGAGGCCGCCCTCGGGGTTGTCGTCGGTCTTGAGCAGGTACGGCGGCACGGCGCCCGCGAAGACGAGCCCCCGCAGCCGGTCCTCGCCGTAGCGGCCCACGTAGCGGGCGAGCTCGCCGCCGCCCATCGAGAAGCCGACGAGCGTCACGTCGCGGAGGTCCAGCTCCTCGAGCAGCCCCTTCAGGTCGGCCGCGAAGGTGTCGTAGTCGTAGCCGCCCTCGGGCTTCTCGGAGTCGCCGAAGCCGCGGCGGTCGTAGGTGATCACGCGGTGGCCGGCCTCGGCGAGCGCCGGCACCTGCTCGGACCAGGAGGCTCCGGAGAGGGGCCAGCCGTGGACCAGCACGACCGGGCGTCCGTCACCCCCGGTGTCCTCGACGTGCAAGGTGATGCCGTTGGAGGTCAGGTCGGTCACGGTCGGTCCCTTCGTCGGTGCGTCCTCTGCAGATGCGTGGTGCACAAGGCATCTCTGCCGTCCCTGTACCCGCCGACGCATCCCGCATGTACGTCGACCCGTCCCGTGTCCACGCACGCCGGGCGGACGGGCGTGCCTGTCAGGCGGATCGGCGGGAGGGTCGCTGCAGTCGGTCGAGCACGCGCACGAGGACGGCCTCGCGCAGGGCGGGGGAGGCGAGGTCGAGCAGGGCGTTGACCTCGGGGGTCGCCACCGGCGGGGCGTCGCCCGACGGGTCGAGCCCGGCCGCGGCGAGCAGCCCGTCGAAGTCGTCGTCGGAGAGCGTGGCCGGGTCGAGCGCCTGCACCAGCGCGGCCACCCCGGGGTCGACGGCGACCGGCCCCCGGGCGCGGGCCTCGACGACGGACGCCGCCAGGTCGGCGAGGAACGCCGCGGCGTGCGTCGCCGTGGCGGCGCTGGGCGAGAGGTGCAGCGTGGCCGGCAGTCCGGGCTGCGAGAGCTGCGGCTGCACCAGCCAGCCCGCGGCGCCCATCAGCTCGACCAGGGTGAAGACGTCGAGGGAGTCGTCGGTGGTCAGGGCGAGCAGCGAGGCCTCGGGTGGTGCGACCAGCTGCAGCCCGTCGATCGCCTCGACCCCGGCGGCGAGCGTGTCGACGCAGCCCAGCAGCCGCCGCGTCAGCTCCAGGTAGCCGTCGTCGCCGAGGTGCTGCACCACGGCCCAGGCTCCGGCGACCGGGCCGCCCGAGCGCGTGGACTGCATGGTGCTGTTGAGCATCGTGTAGCCCGGCCACCGGGCGCTGGCGAAGTAGAGCGGACGCCGCAGCGCGGCCGTGCGGTGCAGCAGCAGCGAGGTGCCCTTGGGGGCGTAGGCGTACTTGTGCAGGTCCAGCGAGATGCTCGTGACCCCCTCGACGTCGAAGGTCCAGGGCGGCACCGGCCGGCCCAGCCGCGCGGCGTACGGCAGCACCCAGCCGCCGATGCAGGCGTCGACGTGGCAGCGGACGCCTTGCGCCGCGGCGTACGGCGCGACCTCGGCCACGGGGTCGACCACCCCGTGGGCGTACGACGGCGCGCTGACGACGACGAGCACGGTGCGGTCGTCGATCGCCGCCGTCAGCGCGGCGGCGTCGGCGCGGTGGTCGCGGCCGGTCGGGACCAGGGTGAGCTCGAGCCCGAAGTAGTGGGCGGCCTTGTGGAAGGCCGGGTGCACCGTGGTGGGCGCCACCAGCCGTGGTCGCGCGACGTCGGGCCGGGCGTCGCGGGCGCCCTGCACGGCCAGCAGGCACGACTCGGTGCCCCCCGAGGTGACCGTCCCGACCGCGGTGGCGGGCGCGCCGAGCAGGTCGCAGGCGAAGCCGACCAGGTCGTTCTCCATCGCCGCCAGG
>JBQGFI010000136.1:0-10590 GCA_052040065.1 Marmoricola sp. | reverse complement strand
GGCCGCCGCCGGTGGTGCGGCGCGCGGCAGCGCCGCGGGAGCACGCGGTGGCGCCGCCGGAGGCGCGCGCGGTGCGGCGGCCGGCCGACCCGTGATGGGCGGGCGTGCCGGACAGACCTCCTCCGGCGTGCTGGGCAAGAGCGCGGGCGGTGCCGCTCGTCCCGGCGCCGCGCAGGCCGCTCGTCCGGGTGGGTCGGGCGCGGCCGGTGCTCGTCCGGGCGCCTCGCAGGCCGCTGGTCGGGGCGCCACCACGGCTCGCCCCGGCGGTGCCACGGGCGCCTCGGGCTCGCGGGCCGGCGCGGCGTCGGCCAAGGGCGGCTCGGCGGCAGCCGGGTCGCGCTCGACGGGTGCCTCCGCCGCCAAGGCCGGCTCCACGGCCCCCGCCGCCCGGTCCGGGTCGACCGGAGCCGCCAAGGGCGGCACCGCCGCCGGCCGCAGCGGCGCTGCGGGCGGCTCGACCCCGGGTCGCAGCAGCGGCGTCACCGGCTCCGGGGCGGGCTCGGCCCGCACCGGTCGCGGTCGCGGAGGCGCCGACCAGGAGCAGCCGTCGCGCGAGGCCATGGTCATGGACGAGGACTGGATCGACGACGACGACATCACCCCCGGAGTGATCCGCTGAGCAGCCACGTCCCCGGTGCGATGCACCGGAACCACCCACGCGCACGCACCGACTCGGCGAGACTGGTCGCTCCGAGCAGCACGGAGGTGCCCGCATGACCCAGACGGCCGTCCCCGACGGCGCCGCCACCCCGCCGACCGACGGTGGGGCGCTGCTGCGCGTCACCCTGGTCGTCGGCGACCGGCGCGCCGACCTGGCGCTGCCCGGGCACGTCGCCGTGGTCGAGCTGCTGCCCGAGCTGGCACGCTCGACCAACCTGCTCGACGCCGAGACCGTGTACGCCGGCTACCGGCTCGTCGCCGCCGACGGCCGTCGGCTCGACGGCTCCGTCGGCCTCTTCGCCCAGGGCGTGGAGTCCGGTGCCGTGCTCACCCTCGTGGCCGGGGTCGACGAGCGCCCGCCGCGCGTCTACGACGACGTCGTCGAGGCGATGGCCGACGTGGTCGAGGACGACCTGCGTCCGTGGGACCCGGCGACCGGCCGCCGCACGGCGCTCGTCGCCGCGGCGCTGCTGCTGGCCCTGGGCGCGCTGTGCCTGGGGCTGCAGCGCCCCGACGTGGTGGCCGGTGCCGCCGCCGGGGTGGTCTCGGTCGTGCTGCTCGTCGCGGCGGTCGTGCTCGCGCAGGTGCGCCAGGAGCACGAGACCGCGGTGATGCTCGCCTGGTCCGGCGTCGTCTACGCCGCCACGGCGGGTGTCGTGGCCATGCCGGGCGAGGCCGTCTCGGGGCTCCCGCTCGCCGTCGGTGCCGCCGGGGCCCTGGCCGCCGGGCTGGTGGCGATGATCGGCCTGCCCGAGCGTCGCGCGGCCCTCGTGCCGGCCGTGGCCGCCAGCACGGTCTTCGCCGTCACCGGAGCGCTCGGCGGTCTCACCTCGCTGCCGCCGGCGGGCGTCCACCTGGTCGCGCTCGTGCTGGTGGTCGTCGCGGGCAGCGCCGTCCCGTGGGTCGCCCTCTCGGCGACCGGCACCCGCGTCCCCCAGGCGCAGGACCACTCCGAGCTGATGCCCGACGAGGTGGCCCCCGTCGACGCCGAGGCCGTGCGTCGTGACGCACGGCTGGGTCACGAGGTGCTCCTCGCCGTGACGGCGACCGTCGGCCTGGTCGCCGTCGGCATCGCGCCCGTCGCGGTCTCGCTCGGGGTGACCGGCGCCCTGGTCGCGGTGTGCGCCGCCCTGGTGCTGCTGCTGCGCACCCGGCAGTACCGCGTCGGCCCCGAGGTCGCCACCGGGCTGGCCTGCGGGCTCGCGGTGCTGCTGGCCGTGTGCCTGGGCATCGTGGCGCTGCAGCAGGCCTGGCTCTCGGTGCTCGCGGTCGCGCTGGCGGTCGTCGCCGTGGCCCTGCTCGTCTCGACGCTGGTCCCGCGCCCGACCTCGGTGCGCTGGGGCCGGATCGGCGACGTCGTCGAGCTCGTCGCGCTCGTGGCGATGATCCCGCTGACGGTCGTCGCCATCGGTCTGGTGGGGAGCGTGGGCCGCTGAACCGTCGTGGCGGGAGCGGCGGCCGATGCCGTACCCCGTCGGGATCTCGCACGTTGTGATGTCTAGTCTGAGCGTCGTTTCACTGCGACGCAGTCGTTTGATGTGGGGGGAGAACCACTGATGAAGAACCTGTCTGCGCCTCGGGCGCAGCGCCGTACCACCCGTCGGGCGCGCCAGAGCGCCGCCACCCTGCTCTTCGCCACGGGACTCGTGGTCAGCGCGCTGGCCTCGCCGTCCGTGGCGGCCGAGGTCTCCGTCGACGCGGCGGCCCCGACCCTGGAGCAGTGCCGCCAGGACTTCGAGAGGACCGGCAAGGTCTCCGAGGAGTGCGAGCCGCACCGGGTCCGGCTGCTCGACGAGAAGGCCGCGGCCGACAAGGCGGCGGCCGAGAAGGCCGCAGCGGAGAAGGCGGCGGCCGAGAAGGCCGCAGCGGACAAGGCGGCTGCGGAGAAGGCGGCTGCGGACAAGGCGGCGCTCGAGAAGGCCGTGGCCGACCGGCTCGCGGCGCGCCAGGCCGCTCAGGCCGCGGCTGCTGACGACCCGGTCGTCCCCGTGCTCGACGAGGACTGCGACGAGGGCTTCGAGCTGGTCGACGGTATCTGCGTCGCGCTCCCTGACCCGACCGACCCGGTCGACCCGGTCGACCCGGTCGACCCCGGGGAGCCGGGCGACGGCGACTGCGAGCCCCCGCTGGTCGACGACGGCAACGGTGAGTGCGTCCCGCCGGTCGACCCCACCGACCCGGTCGACCCCACCGACCCGATCCCCTGCACCGGCACCGACTACAACGGTGACGAGGACGGCTGCGGCCTGCCCCCGGTCGGTGGTGGCGACGGCGGCGGCAACAACGGCGGCGGCAACGGAGGCGGCGGCGGCAACAACGGCGGCGGCAACGGCACCGGCGGCGACCTCGGCACCATCGAGGGTGGCCAGGGCGACCAGGGCGAGGGCCAGGCCGCCGGCGAGCAGATCGGCTCCGTCGCCGGTCCGCCCGAGGGTGTCGGGTCGACCGTGACCCAGTGCGGCGGCTCCGTGGTCTGCCAGTCGACGCCGGTGGTCCCCGAGGCCGCTGCGGCGCCGACGACCCAGGGCCTGCCCGACACCGGCGCTCCGGACGACGCCGGGCTGCTGTGGCTCGGTGCGGCCCTGCTGGCCGGCGGCGCGGTGCTGCTGCGCCCCCGCCGGGGCGCGGGTCGCCACCGGCTGCCCGCCTGAAACCAGGACAGCGAGGACGACGCCGGGGGACCATGGGTCTCCCGGCGTCGTCACGGCTCCGGCCGGCGGAGTGGGACATGAGGGACGGGGAGGGACGCACAGGTGTCGACCAAGCGTGACCTGGTCGAGGCGCACGGCTTCAACCGCCGACGCCTGGTGACGGCGTTCGTGAGCGGTGCTCCCGGGGGTCGTGAGGTCGAGCCGGTGCGCTACGTCCGCACCATCGTCGGCGGGGTCGTCCTCGCGCTGCTCGTGGTGGCCGGGGCCGCGGTGAGCGGCTTCCTGGTCAAGCCGCCCCCGAAGGACTGGGACCAGCAGAGCCTCGTCATCGGCAAGGACAGCGGCTCCCGCTTCTACGCCTACCAGGGCACGCTCTTCCCGGTGCTCAACATCACCTCCGCACGCCTCCTCATGGGCGCCGACCAGCTCAACCCGCTGACCATCGACGAGGACATGATCGCGGCGGCCGACGCCGGCCCGACGATCGGCATCCAGGGCGCGCCCGAGGTGCTGCCCTCGACCCTGGTCGACGACGGGTGGACCGCCTGCACCAACGCCCAGGGCGGGGTGCGGCTGACCCTCACCTCGACGCCCGCCTCGACCCCGGCCACCGGTCAGGGGCTGCTGGTGAGCTCGAAGCGCACGCAGTACCTGCTGGTCGACCGCTACCGCTACCCCGTGGCCCGCGGCCAGGAGGGTCAGCTGGTGCTGCGCCGGCTCGGCTTCGAGACCGAGCCGCTGCCCGTGTCGGGCCTCTTCCTGAGCCTCTTCGAGGAGGGCGCCCCGCTCGGGCTGCCCCGGATCGAGGGCGACGGCACCGACGTCGACACCGGCGTCGACCGGCTGCGCCGGGTCGGTACGCCGGTCGAGGTCTCCGGCAGCAGCTACGTCCTGGGGGCCGACGGCACCCTGGTCGCGACCTCGGAGTTCACCGACGAGGTGCTGCAGAGCCAGCGGCAGCCGGTCTCGCTGGAGTCCGCCGAGGCCACCGGGCTGCAGGGGGCCCCGGGCGAGACGGTGGGGGAGGAGACCTGGCCCCAGACGGTGCCGACGGCCTTCGAGCAGCCCACCTCGCCCTGCGTCCGCATGGACCTCGCGCCCGACTCCCTCCCGGCGGTCAGCCTGGCGGTCGCCGACGACCCCACGGCGGTGCCGACCAGCGCCGACGTCCGGGCCTCGGTCGCGCCGGGCATCGGCGCCGTGGTGCGCGCGATCAGCGGGGGTGTGCTCGACAGCGGCTCGGTCTACCTCGTCGACGGCTCCGGCACGGCGTACGCCGTCGGCTCGCGCGGCGACGGAGCGTCGCTGCCGGCGCTCGGGTACGCCGACGTCGCGCCCCGGCCGATGCCGCAGCCGTGGCTCGCGCTGCTCGACGCCGGGCCGGTGCTCGACCCGCAGGCCGCCAACGACCCCGTGACCGGCAGCGGCGGCTCGTCGTGAGCCGGACCGCCGGCCTCGTCGTCGCCGCCCTCGCCGTCGGCGGGCTGAGCCTGGTGCCGGCCCCGGCGGCGGTCGCGGCCGACGCAGGTGACGGCGGGGCGCCGGCCTGCACCCAGGGGCAGACGCAGTACGCCGAGCAGCCCTCGCCGGCGCTCACCAACCTGGCGATCCCCGCCTCGTGGGGCGTGGCGACCGGGCGCGGGGTCACGGTCGCGGTGGTCGACTCCGGCATCAACCTGGGCAACCGTCACTTCCCCGAGGGGAGCGTGGTGCCCGGAAGGTCGCTGGTGCCCGGCGACACCTCGGCCGGTCGCACCGACACCTACGGTCACGGCACCGCGGTGGCGGGCATCATCGGCGCCCGCACCATCCCCGGCATCACCAGCGGGATGATCGGGGTGGCCCGCGACGCGCAGCTGATGCCGGTGCGGGTCTTCGACCGGGTGCGGCAGGACGGCGCCCCCGAGCCGGCCGCCCCGCTCACCGGGGAGGCCATCGCCGAGGGGATCCGGTGGGCGGTCGACAACGGCGCCGACGTCGTCAACGTCTCGCTCAGCGTGCCGGGCAACAGCTCCGGGCTGGCCGCCATGAAGTCGGCGCTGCAGCTGGCCGAGCGCCGCGACGTCGTGGTCGTCGCGGCCTCCGGTGACAACGTCAGCGACCCCGAGCAGACCATCGTGCAGGACCGCTTCCCCGCCGCGGAGCCGACCGTGCTGGGCGTCTCCGCCCTCAACGCCGAGGGCGTCGTCGACTCGCTCTCGATCCAGGGGCCCCACGTCGACGTGTCGGCGCCGGGCACCAACGTGCTGGTCACCTACCAGTCCTACGGCGACTGCCAGGACGACGCCACCCTGACCAGCTGGTCGGCCCCCTTCGTGGCCGGCCTGGCCGCCCAGCTCAAGGAGCGCTTCCCCGACGCCACCGCCGAGGAGATCCGCTACCGCATCACCAGCACCGCGCGCCGGCCGGTGGCCGACCAGCGCGACGACGCCCAGGGGTGGGGCCTGATCCAGCCGTACGAGGCGCTCACCGCCGACCTCGACGAGCGTCGCGCCGGGCCGGCCGCGCCCGACGCCGCCCCCGTCGAGGACGAGGTGACGGCGTCCGGCGCCCAGCCGCTCAGCGTCGTCCCCGACCCCCTCGAGCCCGCCCGCGACGAGGCGGTCTGGTGGGCGATCGGCGGTGTGGGGCTCGCGGCGGTCGCGCTGGTGCTGCGTCCGCTCGTACGCCGCCGCGTCGCCGGGGAGCCCGCCGACCGGGGGCAGCACCCCGGCTAGACTCACGGTCGTCCCGCACCCCCTCCCGCGAAGGACCCCCCGTGGCCCGAGTCGTCGTCGACGTGATGCCCAAGCCCGAGATCCTCGACCCCCAGGGCAAGGCGGTGCACGGGGCGCTCCCGCGCCTCGGCTTCGGTGGCGTCGTCGACGTGCGCCAGGGCAAGCGGTTCGAGCTCGAGGTGGAGGGCGAGGCCACCGACGAGGTGCTCGCCGAGGTGCACCGGATGGCCGAGACGCTGCTCTCCAACCCGGTCATCGAGGACTTCGCCGTGCGAGTGGAGTCGTGAGCCTCGACGGCTTCCGGGTCGGGGTCGTCACCTTCCCGGGCTCCCTCGACGACGTCGACGCCGCCCGCGCGGTGCGTCTGGCGGGCGGTGAGGCGGTCGCGCTGTGGCACGGCGACCACGACCTGCGGGGCGTCGACGCGGTGGTGCTGCCGGGGGGCTTCTCCTACGGCGACTACCTGCGCTGCGGGGCGATCGCCCGCTTCGCCCCCGTGATGACCGAGGTCGTCGAGGCCGCCGGCCGGGGCGTGCCGGTGCTCGGCATCTGCAACGGCTTCCAGGTGCTGTGCGAGAGCCACCTGCTGCCGGGGGCGCTGATCCGCAACGACCACCGCAAGTTCGGCTGCCTCGACCAGCGCCTGGTGATCGAGAACGCCCGCACCGCCTGGACCTCCGACTACACCGAGGGTCAGGAGGTCACGATCGTGCTGAAGAACGGCGAGGGCTCCTACGTCGCCGACGCCGCCACCCTCGACCGGCTCGAGGGCGAGGGACAGGTCGTGGCCCGCTACGCCGGCGCCAACCCCAACGGCTCCCAGCGCTCCATCGCGGGCGTGACCAACGCCGCGGGCAACGTCGTCGGCCTGATGCCCCACCCCGAGCACGCGGTCGAGGACCTGTGCGGTCCGGGCACCGACGGGCTCGGCTTCTTCACCAGCGTGCTCTCGCGGGCGGCCGCCCTCAGCTGATCCGGCCGCCCTGCAGCGCCTTGAGCGTGCGCGGCCCCACGGTCCGGGTCGCCGGGAGCCCCACCTTCTTCTGGTAGCCGGCGACGGCACGCGCGGTGGCGGCGTCGTAGCGACCGGTGACCTGCAGCCTGGCCCCGGTGGCGGCGTTGAGGCTGCGCTGCAGCCAGGTCACGTCGGCGCCCGTCGAGCGCGAGCCGATCGACCGGCCGGTCAGGCCCGAGGCGTGCAGCGCCACCCAGTTCTGCGTGACGAAGTAGGTGCGCTGCTGGTGGCCCACGCTGCGCTGGAAGGCGCGCATGCCCTTCTCGAAGGGGTCGTTCCACTGCCCGGTGACCTGGTAGGGGTAGCGCCCGCGCTGCTTGAGCACGCACTGCAGGGCGGTGAGGTTGGCCGGACGGTTCCAGCCGGTGCGCCGGTAGGCGGACTTGTTGATCGAGGCCGGGGTGCACTTCGCGTCGCTCATGTCGGCCCCGGTGTAGCGCGGCGCCGGGTTCGACGGGCGTCCGGTCGAGGGCGGCGGCGTCGGTGCGGGCGCGGGCGCCGGGGTGGTGGTGCCGCCCCCGGAGATCTTCGGGGTGCGCAGCTCGAGCCAGTTGCTGTCGATGTTGATCGTCACGCCGCCGTGGCGCTCGTTGTGGCCACCGCGGTACTGCTTGGCGCGGCCGCCGTCCTGCCAGCCGTCGCTGCGGATGTAGGTGGTCGAGGTGTTGCGCTTGCCGTCCCAGTCGGCGATCCAGATCTGGTCGGGAAGCGTGTGGGGACTGCCGGCGCGCACCCGCTCGTCGTCGAGCAGCTTGATGCCCGAGGCGGCGCTGGAGTAGAAGCCGGAGGCGTAGCCGAGCTGGTGCAGCCGGCGGGTCCAGGCCGAGGTGAACCACAGCGCCGAGGCGTTGCACGCGCTCGACTGGCGCAGGTTCCAGGCCTCGAGGTCGTAGAAGAGCGTGCTACCCGGCACGAGGCCGAGCCGCGTGGCGGCGCGCACGGCGTCCTCGGCCTCCGCGCGGCCCTGCGCGCGGGCCCTGCCGTAGGTGTTGGCGGTGGCCGCGCTGATGACGGGGTCGACCCGGGAGCTGTAGCGCGGGAAGCGGTGCGAGCAGGCGGCCTGCGGGCCCAGGGTGATCGGCATGATCCGCCAGCCGTCGGCGAGCTGGTTCCTGACCCAGCCGGCGGTGAGGTTCTTCTGGGTCTTGCAGAAGCGCGAGTCACCCGAGATGTAGACCCCCACCGCGCGGTACGGCGAGTGCCGCCGCCAGGTGCGCATCGCGCTCTCGCTCACCGTCTCGCACTGGTCGAAGGCACGGCCGGTGAAGTCGCCGGGGGTGACCGGGTTGGACGCCGCCGCCAGGGTCACGGGCTCGAGCTCGGCCGGTGCGGCGACCGGCGCGCCGTGGGTCGAGAGCATGCCCGCGGTGAGCACCGCGACCAGACCGCCCACGAGCATCGTGGGCCGGGGGACCAGGCGCATCGCAATCTCCAAGAATGGGGGGAATTGCGCGCCACTTTAATCCCAGAAATCACAGCGGTAACACGCTCGCGTGAATTACAGAAATGTAATTCACGCGGTGCGGACCGCGATCTCCTGACCGAGCCGAGCGCCGTCCAGCAGCGCCAGCCCGTCGCCGGACCAGAAGTTGCCGGGGTCGTAGAAGTTGGCGGGCCGGTCGGGGTCGAGCAGTCCCATCTCGGTGTAGGTGGTGGCCACCACCTCCGCGCAGTACGCCGTCTCGACCCCGGCGGAGTGGTGCACCCGGCCGCGGGCCCAGCGCGCGGCGAGCGAGACCGTCGAGGGGAAGGGGGTGCCGTCGAGCCGGGCGACGGTGCGCAGCAGCGCGTCCTCCTGCGCCGGCGTGATCCGCGCGTCGAGCTGCCGCAGCCAGGCGTGCTGCTCGTAGCGCTCGCACCACTGCGTCACGGCGTCGCGCAGGTCGTGCAGCTGCACCCCGCGGTGGTGGGTGCCGCTCCAGACGCACCGCAGTCCCTTGCCGAGCTCGGCGTGCCACATCAGCGGAGGCATGTCGTCGAGCACGACCGCCATCCCGACGTGGTTGACGGGGGCGTTGGTGAGCGTCCGGATGGCCCGGTCGGCCGCCGAGTGGCCACGGAAGAGCCACAGGTCCCCGGTGCGGGTCAGGTCGACGGCCTCGTCCAGACTGAGGGTGCTCGCACGCATCCTGCAGGGGGTCCTCTCGTGAAGCTGTCGCTGTGGAAGGTCCTGGGTGTCGCCGGCGTGGCCGGTGTCGCCGCCACCGGGGCCATCATCGCCCGCGACCAGCGCCAGCGCGCGCAGCTCACGCCCGAGCAGGTCCGTGCCCGGCTGCACCAGCGTCTCGCCGAGGCGGACGACGCCCCGTCGACCGACGCTCCCTAGACTGCTGCTCGTGCCGGAGCCCGCTGCCTCGCCCGACCTGTCCGCACTCGACACCGTGAGCCGGGCGGCGGAGGACCCCGACCGCGACCAGCCCTGGGCCGAGCTCGGGCTCAAGCCCGACGAGTACGCCCGGATCCGCGAGATCCTCGGGCGCCGCCCGACCAGCTCGGAGCTGGCGATGTACTCGGTGATGTGGAGCGAGCACTGCTCCTACAAGTCGAGCAAGGTGCACCTCAAGCAGTTCTCCGAGATCCCGCAGGAGACGCGGCGCGGCAAGATGCTCGCCGGCATCGGGGAGAACGCCGGCGTCATCGACATCGGCCAGGGCTACGCCGTTACCTTCAAGGTCGAGAGCCACAACCACCCGTCGTACGTCGAGCCCTACCAGGGGGCGGCGACCGGCGTCGGCGGCATCGTGCGCGACATCCTGGCGATGGGCGCCCGGCCCGTGGCCGTGATGGACCCGCTGCGCTTCGGGCCGCTCGAGGAGCCCGACACCCACCGGGTGCTGCCGGGGATCGTCGCGGGGGTCGGCGGCTACGGCAACTGCCTCGGCCTGCCCAACATCGGCGGCGAGGCCGTCTTCGACCCGACGTACCTGGGCAACCCGCTGGTCAACGCGCTGTGCGTCGGCGTGCTGCGCCACGAGGACCTCCACCTGGCCAAGGCGAGCGGCGCCGGCAACCAGGTCGTGCTGTACGGCGCACGCACCGGCGGCGACGGCATCGGCGGGGTCAGCGTGCTGGCGAGCGAGACCTTCTCCGACGGCGGCCCGACCAAGCGGCCGAGCGTCCAGGTGGGCGACCCCTTCCAGGAGAAGCTGCTCATCGAGTGCACCCTCGAGCTCTTCGCCGCCGGCGTCGTCGCCGGCATCCAGGACCTGGGCGGTGCCGGCCTCTCCTGCGCGACGAGCGAGCTGGCCAGCGCCGGCGACGGCGGCATGCACGTCGACCTCGAGCGGGTGCCGCTGCGCGACTCCTCGCTGGCGCCCGAGGAGATCCTGATGAGCGAGAGCCAGGAGCGGATGATGGCGGTCGTCGAGCCCGCCGACGTCGAGCGCTTCCTGGCCGTGTGCGCGAAGTGGGACGTCGAGGCCACGGTCGTCGGCGAGGTCACCGAGGGCGGGCGGCTGCAGATCGACTGGCACGGCGAGCGCGTCGTCGACGTGCCGCCGCGCTCGGTCGCCCACGACGGTCCGACCTACGAGCGCCCCTTCGCACG
>JBQGFI010000135.1:0-3795 GCA_052040065.1 Marmoricola sp. | reverse complement strand
GGGGGAGCCCCCGGCCGATCACCCGGCCGTCGACCGTGCGCACGGGCACGGCCCCGGCGAAGGTGCCGGTGACGAAGGCCTCCGCGGCGTCGTAGACGTCGGTGAGGCTGAAGGTGCGCTCGTGCGTGGGGATGCCGGCGTTGCGGGAGACCTGCAGCACGTTGGCGCGGGTGATGCCGTGCAGGCAGTAGCGGCCGTCGGAGGTCCACAGCTCGCCCGCGCGGGTGACGACGAAGAAGTGCGTGCTGTTGCAGGTCGCCACGAAGCCGTCGGGGTCGAGCATCAGCGCCTCGTCGGCGCCCGCGGTGTAGGCCTGGATGCACGCCGTGACGTCGTTGAGCTTGGAGTGGGCGTTGAGCCGCGGGTCGAGGGTGTCGGGGTGCGCCCGGCGGACGTGGGTGGTGAAGAGGGTGATGCCGTCGACCGCCGTCTGCGGGGAGGCGACCTTGTGCTCGGCGACCACGACGACGGTCGGCGGTCCGATCGTGACGCGTGGGTCCTGGTAGGGCGTCGCCTTCACGCCGCGGCTGACCATCAGCCGCAGGTGGACGCCGTCGGTCATCGCGTTGGCCCGCAGCGTCGCGTAGATCGCCTCGACCAGCTCCGTGCGCGCCGGCAGGTCGATCAGCAGCGCGCGGGCGCCCTGCTCGAGGCGGTCGAGGTGGGCCTCGAGGAAGACGGGGTGGCCGCCGACCACCCGCAAGCCCTCCCAGACGCCGTCGCCGAGGACGAAGCCGGAGTCGAAGACCGAGACGGTCGCCCGGGCGCGCGGCACCAGGGCGCCGTCGACCCAGACCAGGACCGACTCGTTGCGCGGGTCGTCGGCCGAGTGCTGCGTGCCGGTGCTCACGCGGGCCCGGGGGTGTGGTCGGGGGTGTGCTCGAGGGTGTGGTGCACGGCCTCGACGTTGTTGCCGTCGGGGTCGCGCACGAAGGCGCCGTAGTAGCCGGGGTGGTACTCCGGCCACACCCGCGGCTCGTGCAGGCTCTCCAGCCCGAGGTCGACGGCGCGCTGGTAGAAGGCGACCACCGCTCCCCGCGACGGCGCCTCGAAGGCGATGTGGCTCTGCCGGTTGGGCTGCTCGTCGGTGCGCTGGCCGATCCAGAAGCGCGGGTGGGTGCCGTCGCCGAAGCCGAGCGCCACCCCGACGTCCATCATCACGTGGTAGCCCAGCGGCTCCAGCACGTGCTCGTAGAAGCGGCGCGACGCGGCGAGGTCGTCGCACTGGAAGCCGACGTGGTCCATCATGCGGCGATCCTGCCAGCCGCGTCCGACACCGTCATGCGCGTGCCGGGTGACCACCGCGCAGCTGGACGCCGCGGCACGCGGCGAGCGCGAGCGCCAGCACCGCGAAGCCGGCGGCGGGCAGCACCACCCCGGCGTAGGGGTCGAGCAGCGTGAGCAGCAGCGGCAGCCCGAAGCCGAGGTAGGTGGCGACGTAGAAGACGCCCGTCAGCAGTCCGCGTCGGGCGGGAGGCGCGAGCGTCTCGACGTCGAGCAGGCCCTCGCGCAGGCACAGGCCGTAGGCCACGCCCATCACCAGGCACACGACCACGAAGAGCGGTACGCCGACGTGCTCGCCGCCGGCGGCGACCAGCCCGAATCCGAGCGCCGAGGCCAGCAGACCGGCCACCCCGGATCGCGGCCCCCACCCGCGCACCCGGGCCAGCGTCTGGACGCCGACCCCGCCGCCCAGGGAGAGGATCGCCGAGACCCCGAAGAGGAAGGGCCCGTCGATCCCGGTGGGCAGTCGCGGGGTCAGCGTCACCAGGGCCACCGTGGCGCTGCCGAAGACGACCACGGCCACGGGCAGCGACCAGGTCAGGGCCGCGCGCGCCGACTGGTGGGCCTCCGGCGCCGCAGGTCCGGCGTCGCCGTGCGGCCTGCCGGACGCCGGCACGCTGACGCGCCACGCGAGCGCCACCGCGGCCAGCGAGAGCGCCAGCGAGAGCGCGAAGGGGGTGACGAGGGGGCCGGGCGCCCACTGCGCCAGCGCGCCCGAGACCAGTGGCCCGACGCCGAAGCCGGCGGTCAGGAAGACGCCGGCCAGCACCGTGCCCGTCGTCGCGCCCAGGTCGGCGGCCCACGCGGTGCCCGCCCCGAAGGTCAGGCCCGCGCCCAGCCCCACGACGAAGCGACCCAGCAGCAGCCCCGCCGGGTCGTGCCAGGCGAGCAGCACCACCGTGCCGACGGCCGCGAGCAGGGCTCCGGGGAGCACCACCCGGGCCCGTCCGACGCGGTCGGAGAGCGAGCCGCCGGTCACCAGGCCGGGCAGGAGCCCCAGGGCGTAGATGCCGAAGACGGCGTCGAGCAGCGCCACCGAGAGCCCCTGGTCGTCGACGAAGACCGGGATGGTGGCGGAGAAGTGGTTGGCCGCCCACCCCGTCGCGGTGAGGACGCCCAGCACGCCGGCCAGGGCCCGAGAGACACGCACGGACCGATCCTGACAGGCCCCGCCCCGCTGTTAGGGTCGACCCCGGCAGACATCCTTTAACGAGCCGTCCCGTGAGGCGGAGAAGGAGGTCGGCGTGAGCGCTGCGCCACCTGACACCGACGTCCCCGACGAGGGGCGGGTCGTCCTCGACGCCCGTGACATCGACCGGGCGCTGACCCGCATCTCGCACGAGATCCTCGAGCGCAACAAGGGCTCCGAGGGGCTGCTGCTGCTCGGCATCCCGACCCGCGGCGTCCACCTCGCCCAGCGCGTCGCTGCGATCATGTCGCGCGTCGAGGGCGTCGAGGTCCCCGTCGGGTCCCTCGACGTGACGATGTACCGCGACGACCTCCGGCTGCGCCCGGCCCGCGCGCTGATGCACACCGAGATCCCGACCCAGGGGCTCGACGGCCGCACCGTGGTGCTCGTCGACGACGTGCTCTTCTCCGGCCGCACCATCCGGGCGGCGCTGGACGCGATGAACGACATCGGCCGCCCCGAGGCGGTGCAGCTCGCCGTGCTCGTCGACCGCGGCCACCGGCAGCTGCCGATCCGCGCCGACTTCGTCGGCAAGAACCTCCCGACCTCGCTGGTCGAGCAGGTCGCGGTGCGCCTGGTCGAGCACGACGGGCACGACGGGGTGACGATCCGGTGAAGCGGCACCTGCTCTCCGCCGCCGACCTGACCCGCGACGACGCCCAGCTGGTGCTCGACACCGCCGAGGAGATGCGCTCGCTGGCCGACCGGCCGATCAAGAAGCTGCCCGCGCTGCGCGGTCGCACGGTGGTCAACCTCTTCTTCGAGGACTCCACCCGCACCCGGATCTCCTTCGAGGCGGCCGCCAAGCGGCTCTCGGCCGACGTCATCAACTTCTCGGCCAAGGGCTCCTCGCTCTCCAAGGGCGAGTCGCTGAAGGACACCGCGCTCACGCTCGAGGCGATGGGCGCCGACGCCGTGGTGTGCCGCCACTGGGCCAGCGGCGCACCGCACCTGCTCGCGCACGCGGGCTGGTCGCGCAGCAGCGTGGTCAACGCCGGCGACGGCACCCACGAGCACCCGACCCAGGCGCTCCTCGACGCCTTCACCATGACCCGGCACCTCGGCCCGCTCGACGGGCGCAGGGTCGCGGTCGTGGGCGACGTGCTGCACAGCCGGGTGGCCCGCTCCAACGCCCTGCTGCTGCGCACCCTGGGCGCCGAGGTCACGCTGGTCGCGCCGCCGACGCTGCTGCCGCTGGGGATCGAGGGCTGGGGCGTCGAGACGTCCTACGACCTCGACGCGGTGCTGCCGAAGACCGACGTCGTGATGATGCTGCGGGTGCAGCGCGAGCGGATGAACGCCGCCTTCTTCCCCAGCGTCCG
>JBQGFI010000134.1:0-21772 GCA_052040065.1 Marmoricola sp. | reverse complement strand
GACCTGGTCGAGGAGGTGGCGCGCGTCGTCGGCTACGAGGACGTGCCCAGCGTGCTGCCGACCGCGCCGTCCGGCCGCGGCCTGACCCCCGCCCAGTCGCTGCGCCGCCGCGTCGGCCGGACCATGGCGGGCGAGGGCTACGACGAGGTGCTGACCTTCCCCTTCATCCGCAGCGCCGACCTCGACCGCCTCGGCGTGGAGCCGGGCGACCCGCGGCGCCAGACGCTCCGACTGGCCAACCCGCTCTCGGCGGAGGAGCCGCTGATGACCACGACGCTGCTGCCCGGGCTGCTGCGCACCGTGGCCCGCAACCTCAGCCGCGGCACGAGCGACCTGGCGCTCTTCGAGGCCGCAACGGTGACGCTCCCGCACGAGGGTCAGGCGGCGCCGATCCTGGGCGTCGACCGCCGTCCCACCGACGGCGAGTGGGACGACCTCGTCAAGGCCGTGCCCGACCAGCCGCTGCACCTCGCCTTCGCGCTAGCAGGCGACCGCGACCGCGCCGGCTGGTGGGGCGAGGGCCGCGCCGCCACGTGGAGCGACGTCGTCGAGACCGCCCGCGTGGTGGCCGCCGCGCTGGGGCTCGAGCTGACGGTGCGGGCGGCGGCGTACGCCCCCTGGCACCCGGGCCGCTGCGCCGAGCTGGCCGTGACGACCGAGGCCGGCGAGGTGGTGGTCGGGCACGCCGGCGAGCTGCACCCGCGGGTCTGCCGCGAGCTCGGCGTGCCGGCGCGCACCGCCGTGGCCGAGCTCGACCTCGACGCGCTGCTCACGCGCGCCGTGCCGCCCCGGGCACCCGTCTTCTCCACCTACCCGGTGGCCAAGGAGGACGTCGCCCTCGTCGTCGACGCCGACCTGCCCGCCGCCGAGCTGGCCGCCACGCTGCGCGAGGGCGCCGGCGCGCTGTGCGAGCAGGTGCGGCTCTTCGACGTCTACACCGGCGCCCAGGTCGAGGAGGGCAAGAAGTCCCTCGCCTTCGCGCTGCGCTTCCGGGCCCCCGACCGCACCCTCACCGAGGCCGAGACCGGCGAGGCCCGCGACGCCGCCGTCGCCCTGGCCGCCCAGCGGCACGGCGCCGCCCCGCGCTGAGGTCCGGCGGTGGCGATTTCACGGGCCGGCCGGTTAATTCGCCACTGGCGTGCCGATACATCGTGCCGCCAGTGGCAGATCCGTCGCGCCACTGACCGGTTCCTCCCGTACGCCGGGGGCGGTCAGGCCTGGTGCAGCACCCGCCCGCCGCCGACCACGAGCTCGCGGGGCGGGATCCGGACGAGGGCGTCCATGACGTTCTCCGCGTCGAGCAGGACGACGTCGGCACGGCCGCCCGCCACCAGGTCGAGGGGTACGCCGTCGAGCGCGGCGGCGACGAAGCGCCCGCCGTCGCTCGTGGCCAGGCGGACGACGCGGGCCAGCTCCTCGTCCCGCACCAGCCCGCCGGCGCGCGCCAGCTGCCAGCCGATGTGGAGCACGTCGCCGGTGCCGTAGGGGCTCCAGAGGTCGCGGATGCCGTCGGTGCCGAGTCCCAGCGCGACGCCGGCGTCGTCGAGCGCTTCGACCGGCAGCTGGGGGCGACCCACCGGGGCGACGGTGGTGACGCTGACGCCGAGCTCGCCCATCGCCTGCAGCAGGTCACGACGTCGCACGTCGTCGAGGTCGGCCAGGGCGAAGCCGTGGGCGACGTTGACGCGACCCTGCAGGCCCAGCCGCTCCACCCGCTCGAGCAGCAGCTCGATGGTGAAGGCGCCGAGCTCGGCGGGGTCGTGGAGGTGCAGGTCGGCGCCGCAGCCGTGCCGGGCGGCGATCTCGAGCACGCCGTCGAGCTGGCCGACCGGGTCGCGGTCGATGGTCGCGGGGTCGAGGCCGCCGACGTGGTGCGCGCCCGCGGCGGCCGCGCGGTCGAGCAGCTCGAGCACCCCGTCGCGACGCAGCACGCCGTCCTGGGGGAAGGCGACCGTCTCGACGGTGAGCGCCCCGTCGTACGCCGCGGCGGCCTCCGCGACGACCTCGAGCCCGCGCAGGCCGAGGCCGAGGTCGACGTCGACGTGGGTTCGCAGGGCCGTGGTGCCGTGCCGCACCATCTCGGCCAGCACCCGCGAGGTCACCTCGACCCCGGGGATGCCGAGCTCGTCGCGCCGGGCCCGCTCGTGGGCGATCCGCCCCGCCACGCCGGGCTCCCCGTCGTAGGGCTGCCAGGGCAGGCCCCACCACGACTTGTCGACGTGCGCGTGGGCGTTGACCAGGCCCGGGAGCGCCAGCAGTCCGCGCCCGGCGACGGTGCGGGCGGCCGCGGGGGCGGTGCCGGCCGCGACGACGTCGTCGATCCGGCTGCCGCGGACGACGAGGTCCCGCGGCTCGCCGCCCCACGGCCGCGCGTCGCTGATCACGAGGTCGGGGAGGTCCATGCGGCCCATCCTCGCAAGCCGGCGGCGACCCGCCCCGAGCGCACCCGACCGCTCAGGCGGCGACGTCGGGCGCCGGGCGCAGCTCCGCGACCTGGGTGGAGATCTGGTGGGTGGTGAGCTCGACGTCGTCGATGGCGTGGCCCGCGGCGACGGTCGCGTCGGCCTGGGCGGTCACGGCCTGGTAGATGATCTCTTGCGCGGCGGCGACCTCGGAGACCACGCGGCTGATCTCCTCCGCGCTCGCCAACGCGTCGCGGGTGCCCCCGTGGACCTCGGCCACGACGGTCGCGATCAGCTCGGTGGCCCGGCTGGTCTCGTTGGCCAGCTCCTTGACCTCGGTCGCCACCACGGCGAAGCCGCGGCCGGCGTCGCCCGCCCGTGCGGCCTCGATGGTGGCGTTGAGCGCGAGCAGGTTGGTCTGCTCGGCGATGCCGGTGATGGTGCGGGCGATGGTGCCGATCTGGTCGACCGCGTCGCGCAGCCGGCTCATCACCTCGTGGGTCTCCTGCACGCTGCGGGACGCGGCCTGCGTGGAGCGGGTGGCGTCAGTGGCGGCGTCGCCGATGTGGGTCGCCGCCTCGCTGACGCTCGACATCGCCGCCGAGGTCTTGGCCACGGCGCCTCGCAGCAGCGCACCGGCGTCGTCGAGCACGGCGAGGCGCTGCTCCACCTCCTCGTTGCGGCGCGTGCGTGCCTCGAGCTCGGCGCGCGCCTGCTCGGCCAGGGTGGCCTGGTGGGCGGCCAGGGCCTCGGTCGCCGTCACCTGACGCCGCCGCTCGGCCTCGGCGCGCTCGTGCTCGTGGGCCCGGGCCTGCTCCGCGCGCTCGGTGAAGCGCCACGAGGTGGCCAGCGCGGCGCACTCGGCCAGGATCAGGGCCGCGTGGAGCCCGGCGAAGAGCACCGGCCGGGCCTGGGCCCGGGGGTCGGAGAAGACCATCGAGGGGTCGAGGAGACCCATCAGCGCGTGGTGGCCGGCGACCATCGCGATCGAGATGAGGAAGGGCGTCCAGCGTTGGTAGAGCGCGATCAGCGCCACCACCACGAAGAAGTGCAGGTGCAGGTCGGTCATCCCGCCGGAGAGGTGCACCAGCGCCACCGACGTGGAGATCAGGCCCACGCTCACCGAGACCGAGCGCGTCGTCTGGCTCGTGGCGACCCGCCCCAGCAGCGCCGTGAAGACGACGGTCCCCAGCGCCAGCAGCAGCGCGTGCAGGCCGTGCCCGGCGGTCGGCGACGCGCCGTCGAGCCTGGGCCACCACCACCAGCACGCCACGAGGAGCGGCAGGTGGGCGAGGAGCACCACGGTGAGCGCGTCGTGCCGTGTCCGGAAGTCGGCCTCGCTCAGCACCCCGCCGCGGGGCAGCCACG
Source organism: Marmoricola sp. (assembly GCA_052040065.1). Taxonomy (GTDB): domain Bacteria; phylum Actinomycetota; class Actinomycetes; order Propionibacteriales; family Nocardioidaceae; genus Marmoricola. The sequence goes on along the minus strand of JBQGFI010000134.1, from coordinate 18,002 downwards.
AGGGCCGCCGCGCGTCGTCCTCGCCCACCGTGTCGGGGCGCGGCGACGCCACCGGGGCAGGGCGGACGGAGGCAGGCACGTCCGGAGGTTCGGCCGGCAGTGCCGCGACCTGAGGGATCGGGCCGTCGGGGTGGCCTCCTCGAGCACATCCCGCTCGCGCCGGTACGCCGCTCCGGTCGCGTGCCGCTGCCGCGCCAGGAGGGAATGTGCGAAATATCCGATACCGGACCGCGGCCGTGAGTACGCTCGTGCGGTCTGACCTGGCCGAACACCGGCCGCACACCGTTCCACCGTCCGTCTCGGGGTCATCTGCCCACCCTCGACGTCGGCGTTCCACCACCGAGGGGTCGAAGTGTCCGCCAGAACGCGCAGGTCCTACGTCGTGAGCGTCCTGGCGCTGTCCCTGGCGCTGCTCGTCCCGACCGTCGCGACGCCTCGTGCCGACGCTGCCGACGACGTCCCGGTCTCCCCGGGCAGCCCGGCCGGCCCGGCCGTCACGACCGCCGTCGCGCAGGCGCCGCGGACGTCGCTCTGCGACCACTCCTACAGCGGACTGGTCCCGCACAACTCCCTGGCCGACGTCCGTGCCGGCTACTACACGGGTCCGCCGTTCCCGCGTGTCGAGGTGGCGGTCGGCGGGGACGTCGACTGGACGCTCGACCCCTACCAGTCGTTGCAGTGGCGGATGTGGCTCGACACCCTGGGGTGGGCGGGCCCGCTGCTGCTGAGCTACGACCGCACCGGCAACCGGGCCGACCTCGAGCTGGCCATGGCCTACGCCCGCGACTACGTCACCGACCAGCCGATGGACGCCAGCACCCCCGACCGCCCCGTCCTGCAGCAGTCCTCGCGCCGGCTGCAGTTCCTCTCCTGCCTCTACGAGCGCGACCCCCAGCCCTGGCTCGCCGAGGCCATGGAGGGGACCGTCGACTTCCTGGCCGCCAACTGGGCCGGCCTCTACAACCACGGGCTGGACCAGGACCAGGCGATCGTGGTGGCCGGGTGCGTCCTCGACCGCGACGACTGGATCGAGCTGGGTCGTCGTCGGCTGTCGACCATCCTGCCGGTCTCGATCGACGACGAGGGCGCCACCAACGAGCAGTCCTCCGCCTACTCGAAGTACACCTACCACCGCTGGGTGGCGGCCGAGACGGCGATGTCGAGGTGCGGGCTGCCGCCCCTGCCGGGTCTCGCCGAGCGGCTCGCGGCCAACTACTCGTTCAACGCGCACGCCACGCGGCCCGACGGCATCCTGACCCCCATCGGGGACACCTACCCCACCGACCGGGGCGATGCGCCGCGGCCTGGGACGCCGCTGAGCGGTGTGTGGGTGCAGAACGGCTGGGCCTTCGGTCGCTCCTCGTGGGCGGCGGAGGACGACCCGTCGCACTTCTCGCTGCGCTTCGGGCCCGGCCGCCAGATCCACGGCCACGCCGACCACGGCTCGGTGACCCTCTACGCCAACGGCTCACCCGTCATCACCGAGCCCGGCTCCATCGGCTACACGGACGCTCGCCGATTCTGGTTCCGCACCGCCTCGGCCAAGAACGTGCTGCAGATCGGTGCCAACAGCTGTGCCCGCTCCAGTCACGCGCGACTGCTGTCCAGCGCCCGCACCGCCACCCGGGACCGCTACGTCGTCCAGACCCCGCACTGCGGGACGACGTCCGCACGCCGTGCCGTCACCTACACGCGCGGCACCGGAGCCCTGGCGGTCGACGACACCACGACCGCGCAGTCCAGCGCGAAGGTTCGCCAGCAGCTCTGGCACCTCGTGCCCGGCACCGCGGTCACGGTGAGACGGGTCGACGCCTACCGCAGCCGGGTCCGCCTGACCATGCCCAACGGCAGCACCGCCCAGCTGGTCACCAGCAGCGTCCGCCGCGGGGCGTCGGCGCGGGCGGCGGCCGCGCTCGAGACCGCAAAGGCCAGGCTCGCCCGGGCGGAGCGGGCGCTGCGTGCCGCCGTCCGGACCAAGGCGCGGCCGGCCTCGACGAAGGCCCGCAAGCGAGCCGTGACCGCGGCGCGGGCCGAGGTCAGGGCGGCCCGGCGCAAGGCCACGCTGCTCGAGGACCGCGGCGCGCTGCAGGTGTCGGTCGTCACCGGGCGCACCGTGCCGTACCAGGGCTGGGTGTCGGCCGGCATCGGCAACCCCGTGCCCGCCCCGGTCGTCGTCGTGTCGCAGTCGGCGAAGGCGGCCAACATCACCACCACCATCACCCCCGGCTGAGGCCGGAGCGGGCGGCTCAGCGCGTCGCCCGCTCCAGCACCTCGAGCACGTGGACGTACGACGCCCCGGTCGCCCGGGTCATGCCGATCTCGCAGGTGCGGTTGCCCGAGACGTACGCCGCCCCGGCCGGCAGCCCCATCGCCGCCACCTCGGCCGACTCCGGCGCCGTGGCGGAGGCGGTCAGCTCGGGGTGGAGCAGGCCGCGGTCGCCCGCGAAGGCGCAGCACCCCCACGCGTCGGGCACGCGCACGTCGTCCGAGCACGCCCGCGCCAGCGCGACGAGGTCGTCGGTGACGCCGAGGGCGGTCGAGGAGCAGGTCGGGTGCACCACGACGGCCGGCACGGGGGCCGTGACGGTCAGCCGCGGCAGCACGACGGTGCGGACGAAGGTGGTCGCGTCGAGCACATTTCCGGGCAACGGGCCCTCGGCGCCCGGCGTGTCGGGGCCCTTTGGCTCCACAAGCACCCCGCGGAGGCCCTCCGTGCACGAGCTGGCGTCGACCACCACGGGCAGGCGGCCGCCGTCGGTGGCCAGGGCGAGGGAGGCGCGGACGCGGTCGGCCATCCTCTCGTAGCCCGCGGTGTGGCCCTTGGAGCGCCAGGGCGTGCCGCAGCACAGCGAGGGCAGGTCGGCCGGGGTCCGCAGGCGTACGCCGGCGCGCTCGCACAGCTCCCGCAGGGCGCCGTCGGCGCCGAGACCGCCGGAGGCGCCGAACATGGTGCCGACGCACGCGCTGAAGAGCACCGCCTCGGGGGTCTCGTCGTGGAGCACCTCGCGGCGCGTGCCGCCGGCGCCCAGCCCGGCGTCGTACTGGGGCAGCTCGAGGACGCGGCGTCCGACCGACGAGGCGCGCTCGGCGGCGCCGGGCAGCCGGGCGGCCAGGGAGAGGCCGCCGGAGGCCGCGCGGGTCGCGCGGTCCCAGTGGTCGGCGGCCACCTCCCAGGCCTTCTCCGCCACGCGGCCCGACGACTCCGCCCGCAGCCGCTTGACCAGGTCGCCGGTGTTGATGAGCACGGGGCAGGCCGTGGCGCAGATGCCGTCGGCGGCGCAGGTGTCGACGCCGTCGTACTCGTAGTCCTCGCGCAGCGACGCCGCCAGCGTGGTGTCGCCGCGCGCCTCGGCGTCGGCGATCTCGCGGCGCACCACGATGCGCTGGCGCGGGGTCATCGTCAGCGAGCGGGAGGGACACACCGGCTCGCAGAAGCCGCACTCGACGCACCGGTCGACCTCCTCCTCGACCCGCGGCGCGGTCTTGAGGTCGCGCAGCCACAGTCCGGGGTCGTCGGTGAGCACCGAGCCGGGGTTGAGCACGCCGGAGGGGTCGAAGAGCGCCTTGACCTCGCGCATCACGCCGGTGAGCTCGGCGCCGTACTGCCGCTCCACGAAGGGCGCCATGATCCGGCCGGTGCCGTGCTCGGCCTTGAGGGTGCCGCCGAGCCCCAGCACCAGGTCGACCATGTCGGTGGTGAAGTCCTCGTAGCGGCGCAAGGAGGCGTCGTCGTCGAAGCGCTCGTTGAGCAGGAAGTGCAGGTTGCCGTCGCGGGCGTGCCCGAAGATCACCGAGCCCTCGTAGGAGTGCTGGCCGAAGAGCGTGGTGAGTCCGCGACACATCTCCGCCAGCTGCGTCACCGGCACGGCGACGTCCTCCAGCAGCGCGTTGGTGCCCTGGGGCCGCGCGCTGGCCACGGCGCTGTAGAGGCCCTTGCGGGTGCGCCACAGCGACGCCCGCGCGGCGGGGTCGGTGGTGAGGTCGGCGGCCTCGGTCAGCGGCAGCGCGGTGAGGCCCGGCTCGGCGTGGCGCCGCGCCTCCTCGAGCTCCTCGGCCGAGCCCGCCTGGAGCTCGACGAGCAGGGCGGCGTGGTCGCGCACCTGCAGCCGCTTGATCTGCTCGGGGCAGCCCGGGTCCTGCTGGGCGACGCGCAGCGCCGCGGCGTCGAGCATCTCGGCGGTGACGACGCCGGTCTCGAGGAGGGCGGGCACGGCCTCCGCGGCCGTGGCGAGGTCGTCGGTGACCAGGAGGCCGGTGGCGGCGTGGGGGCGCACCTCGACGGTGCGGAAGACCGCGGACGCCACGAAGCCCAGCGTGCCCTCGCTGCCGACCATCAGCCGGGTCAGGATGTCGACCGGCCGGTCGTGGTCGAGCAGGCTGTTGAGGCCGTAGCCCATGGTGTTCTTCAGCGCGAAGAGGCGCTCCAGCGTGGCCACCGACTCCGCCGAGCCGCGCACCTGGTCGCGTAGCCGCGCGAGACCGGCGTGCAGCGCGGGCTCGTGGTGGCGGAGCACCTCGTCGGCGTCCGCCGCGCCGGTGTCGACGACGGTGCCGCTGGGCAGCACCACCACCATCGACTCCAGGGTGCGGTAGGTGTTGCGCTCGGTGCCGCACTGCATGCCCGAGGAGTTGTTGGCGATGACGCCGCCCAGCGTGCAGGCGACCTCGCTGGCCGGGTCGGGCCCCAGGGCCCGGCCGTGGTGGGCCAGCCGGGTGTTGACGGCGCGCACGGTCGCCCCGGGCTGCACCCGCACGCGGTGGCCGCCGTCGAGCACCTCGATGCCGGTGAAGCCGGCGCGGGTGTCGACCATGACGCTGTCGCTCAGCGCCTGGCCCGAGAGCGAGGTGCCGCCGCTGCGGAAGGTCAGCGGGACGCCGAGACGGGTGCACGCGCGCATCACCTCGGCCACGTCGGCCAGGTCGCGCGGCGTGGCCAGCGCCTGCGGGTGCAGCAGGTAGTGCGACGCGTCGTGGGCGTGCGCCAGCAGGTCGAGCGGGCGCCCGCTGAGGGGCACGTCGTGCCCCTCAGCGAGCTCCGCGCCGAGCCGCTCGGCCAGCGGGGAGGTCAGGAGGCTCCCTTGCCCAGCTCCTCGGCGATGTGCTCGGCCTGCCGGATCGCCAGGGCCACGATCGTCAGCGTCGGGTTGGCCGCCGCTCCGGTGGTCATCACCGACCCGTCGCTGACGTACAGCCCCGGTACGTCGTGCGCCTGTCCCCACTGGTCCACCACTCCGTCCTCGGGTCGCTCGCTCATCCGACACGTACCCAGGTTGTGCGTGGCGGGGTACGGCGGCGTGTGGTGGGTGCCGACGGCCCCCACGGCTTCGTAGAGCATGTCAGCCCGGCCGTAGCCGTGCTCGCGCATGGCCACGTCGTTGGGGTGGTCCTCGAAGTGCACGTCCGGCGCGGGCAGGCCCCACTGGTCCTGGAGCGCGGGGTTCAAGGTGACCCGGTTGCTCTCCTGGGGCATGTCCTCGCCCACCACCCACATGCCGGCGGTGTTCTCGTACGCCGCCATGACCTCGGTGAAGTCCGGGCCCCACGAGCCCGGCTCCACGAAGGCCGCGAGGAAGGCGGGCCCGAGCGAGAGCGTCTCCATGTAGTAGCCGCCGGCGAAGCCGCGCGAGGTGTCGAGCCGGGCCTCGTCGGCGATGATGCCGGCCATCGTCTCGCCGCGGTACATGTGCACCGGCTGGTCGAAGCGGGCGTAGACCGAGCCGGTGGTGTGCCGCATGTAGTTGCGACCGACCTGGCCCGAGGAGTTGGCCAGGCCGTCGGGGTGCAGCGAGCTGGCGCTCATCAGGAGCAGCCGGGGCGACTCGATGGAGTTGCCGGCCACGCAGACGACCTTGGCCGCTTGGCGGTGCAGGTTGCCGTCGGCGTCGAGGTAGAGCACGGCGTCGGCGCGGCCCTGGGCGTCGTGGGTGACCTGCACGGCCTGGCTCGAGGGCCGCAGCTCGCACTTGCCGGTCGCGATGGCGCGTGGCACCTCGCGCACCGCGGTGCTCCACTTCGCCGTGGACTTGTCGCCCTGGAAGTTGAAGCCGTCCTGGATCGAGGCCGGTCGGCCGTCGTAGGGCTCGGCGTTGGTCCCGTAGGGACCGGTCGCGTAGAACTTGTAGCCGACCTTCTCCGCGCCGTTGGCGAAGACCTTGTAGTTGTTGTTGGCCGGCAGCGCGGGTCGCCCGTGGCGGTGGGTCGACCCGATCGCCTTCTCGGCGCGGTCGTAGTACGGCGCCAGGTCGGCCAGGGTGATCGGCCAGTCGAGCAGGTTGGCCCCCTCGACGGCGCCGTAGTGGGTGCGCGTGCGGAACTCGTAGTCGCGGAAGCGCGGCGTCGCGCCCGACCAGTGCGTGGTGGACCCGCCGACGGCCTTGACGATCCAGGCCGGCAGGTTGGGGAAGTCGGTGGCCACGCGGTAGGGACCGGAGGCGGTGCGGTTGTCGAGCCAGGCCATCTGGTTGAAGGCGGCCCACTCGTCGTTCTCGTAGTCCTCCGGCTTCAGCCACGGGCCGGCCTCGAGGACTACGCACGGGATGCCGCGCTGGGTCAGCTCGTAGGCGACGGTGCCGCCGCCCGCGCCGGAGCCGACGATGACGACGACCTCCTCGTCGTGGGGGACGGGGTTGCCCAGCTCGGGGATGCTCTCGGCCATCTCAGTTGCCTCCGGTCGTGCTCGCAGTGGCGGGTTCGTCGTCGGGAGCGACCTCGACGAGCCGCTCCGGACCGTCGTACTCCTCGATGCGGGGCGAGGGCAGCCAGTCGAGGTCGTCGAAGCCCCGGTGCAGGTAGCCGCCCTTGCTGTAGGACTCGCCCTCGTAGCCGAGCAGGTCCCAGACCTCGTGGTCGTTGTAGAGCGTCACCACCGTGACGCCGCGGATGAAGGTGAAGAACTCGGCGTCGGCGATCCCGCGCAGCAGCGCCAGCGCCGACTCGTCGTCGAGGTCGGCGAAGGCCGTGCCCCGGCTGCGCTGCGCGCTGGCGTCGAGCGACTCCAGCCCGGAGGTCAGCGCGATCCGGTGCCACAGCGACTCGTCGAGCTGGCCGATGATGTGGTCGGCGGTCCGCTCGTAGGGGCCGTCGGGGAAGTTCGGGTGGGGGTAGGCCGCCCGCAGCAGTCGCACCAGGTTGGTGCGCGCCTCGGGCGCGAGGGTCGGGGTGTCGGGCATGGGTGTGCCTCCCAGTGCTGGCCGGTTGTGACCCCGGTCACGCTAGGTCGGCGTCGCGGGTGCTCCAACCGGCGTTCTCGTCTGCTGATAAGCACGCGGCCGCTACGACGAGCGCCCGGGATTTGAACGCGTTCAAAACGCGCCGTACGCTCGGGACATGAAGGTGGTCGTGCCCGGGGGTACCGGTCAGGTCGGTCGGGCGCTGCAGCGCTCGCTGGTGGCGCAGGGGCACGAGGTCGTCGTGCTGAGCCGTCGTGCGGGTCCGGCGGAGCCGGGCGCACGGCTGGTGCCGTGGACCGGCCGCGGGCCGGGGGAGTGGTGCCGCGAGGTCGACGGTGCCGACGCGGTCGTCAACCTCGCCGGCCGCTCGGTCAGCTGCCGCTACACCGACGCCCACCTGCGCCAGATGATGCGCAGCCGGGTCGACTCCACCCGCGCGGTGGGCGCGGCGATCGCGGCGGCGTCGACGCCGCCGCGCGTCTGGCTGCAGATGAGCACCGCCACCATCTACGCCGACCGCTCCGACGAGCCCGGCAACCCCGCCAACGACGAGCGCTCGGGCGTGCTCGGCGGCGAGGAGCCGCACGTGCCGCTCTACTGGGAGTACAGCGTCCGCATCGCCCGGCGCTGGGAGGGCGCCCAGCAGGAGGCCGCGCTGCCGCGGACCCGGCGGGTCGCGCTGCGCACGGCCATGGTCATGGGTCCCGAGCGCGGAGGCGTCTTCGACGTGCTCTCCGCGCTGGCGCGCGTCGGGGCGGGCGGGGCGGTGGCCGGCGGGGCGCAGTACGTCTCCTGGATCCACGAGGACGACTTCGTGCGCGCGGTCGACCTCCTGCTCGCCCGCGACGACCTCGCCGGTCCGGTCAACCTCGCGGCGCCGCACGCGCTGCCGCAGGCCGAGCTGATGCGCGGGCTGCGCGAGGCGTGGGGCCGCCGGGTCGGCCTGCCCGCCACCGCCGGCATGGCCGCCGCCGGCGCCTGGGCGCTGCGCACCGACCCCGAGCTGCTGCTCAAGAGCCGACGCGTCAGTCCCGGGCGCCTGCTGGACGCCGGCTTCGAGTTCGCGCACCCGTCCTGGCCCGGGGCGGCGCGCGACCTCGCGGCGCGCGTGGCCGGGCGACCGGGGGGCGTCGGCGTGCTGGGCACGCTGCGGGAGATGCGACGGGGCACGGCCGCCTGACGCGGTCGCCCGCCCTCGTCAGCGGGTGCGGCCGGAGCGGTAGAAGCGGCTCACGCGCGAGGCCGTCGTGCGCAGGGCGGCCTCGGTCTCGGCGACGCCGCAGCGCATCCGCTCGTCACCGCCGGAGACGGCGACCGAGCCCATGAGCATGCCGTTGCCCCCGCGCACCGCGGCGGCGACGCAGGTGGCGCCGGCCTGGAACTCGCCGTACTCCCACGCCAGGCCGCGGTCGGCGACCACCTCGAGCTGCGCGTCGAGCTCGGCGTGGCTGGTCAGCGTGCCCGGCCCGAAGCGCGGCATCGGCTCGGGGTCGAGGTGGAGGGCGCGCTGGTCGACGTCCATGTTGGCGAGCAGGATCTTGCCGAGAGCGGTCGCGTGGGCCGCCTCGTGGAAGCCGAACTCCAGCGGCTGCAGCCGCGGGTGGCCGGGGGAGTCGGCGGTGAAGACGACCGCGATCTGGTGGCCCCGGTGCACCGCGAAGTACGCCGCCAGCCCGAGCTGGTCGTGCAGCGCCGTGACCTCGGCGCGGACCTCGCGCGGCACCCCGATCTGCTGGTGCAGCGAGACGCCGAGCTGGTGCAGCTTGTAGCCGAGCTCGAAGCGCCGCTCCTCCCGGATGTGCACCAGGTAGTCGCTGTCGAGGAGCTCGCGGGCGAGCCGGTAGACGGTCGGCAGCGGCAGGCCGGTGGTGTCGGCGATCTCCTTGGCCGACGCGCCGCCCTTGGCGGCGACGACCTCGAGGATGTCGAGCGTCCGGTGCACCGAGCCGGGACGGGAGCCGTGCTCCACCGGGTCGTCGCTGCTGCGCTCGGGGACGGCGGTGACCACGGTCACACTGTAGGAGCCGGGTGGTCGGGCGGGAACCGCCGGACCGGGTGCCGGTCTCCCTCGCTCCGGTCTCTCTCACTCCGCGACAACCCCCGTGGTCGCCCTCGCCCGGCTCTGGCAGGGTCGGAGGCACGTCCGACGACCAGCACCACGACCAGCACCACGAAGGAGTGAGCGCGACATGATCTTCATCTGCGTGAAGTGGAAGGTGAAGCCGGAGCACGCCGACGACTGGATCGCGATCTCGCGGGACTTCACCGAGGCCACCAGGGCCGAGCCCGGCAACCTCTTCTTCGACTGGTCGCGCAGCGTGGAGGACCCCAACGAGTACGTGCTCATCGAGGCCTTCAAGGACGACGCGGCCGAGGCCCACGTGACCGCCGACCACTTCAAGCAGGCGCAGGCCGACCTGCCGCAGTACCTCCAGGCGACCCCGAAGGTGCGCAACGTGCTGATGGAGGGCGACCACTGGGACGACCTCGGCGAGATGCAGGTCTGACGCCACCGCGCCCCTGGTGCGCACATATGCATGAACCTGTATGGTCATGCATATGTCACGCGTGAAGGTCGCCGTCGCCGGAGCATCCGGGTACGCCGGGGGAGAGGTCCTGCGCCTGCTCCTGGCCCATCCCAACGTCGAGATCGGGGCGCTCACCGGCGGGTCCAACGCCGGTCAGCGCCTGGGCTCGCTGCAGCCGCACCTGGTGCCGCTGGCCGACCGGGTGCTGGAGGAGACGACCACCGAGACCCTCGCCGGTCACGACGTCGTCTTCCTCGGGCTCCCCCACGGCCAGTCGGGCCCGGTGGCGGCCGAGCTGGGCGAGGAGACCGTCGTGATCGACTGCGGCGCCGACTTCCGGCTCACCGACCCCGCCACCTGGGAGCGCTTCTACGGCTCCGAGCACGCCGGCTCCTGGCCGTACGGCCTGCCGGAGCTGCCCGGCCAGCGCGAGCAGCTGCGCGGCACCCGTCGCGTCGCCGTGCCGGGCTGCTACCCCACGGTCTCCACGCTCACCCTCGCCCCGGCCGTGGCGGCCGGGCTGGTCGAGGCCGACGACCTCGTCGTGGTCGCGGCCTCCGGCACCAGCGGCGCGGGCAAGGCGCCCAAGCCGCACCTGCTCGGCAGCGAGGTGATGGGCACGGCGTCGGCGTACGGCGTCGGTGGCGGCCACCGGCACACCCCCGAGATCGTGCAGAACCTCGCCGGGCTGACCGACGCCGAGGTGCGCGTCAGCTTCACCCCGATGCTGGTGCCGATGCCGCGGGGCATCCTCGCCACGGCCAGCGCCAGCGTCCACGAGGGCGTCACGGCCGCCGACCTCCGCGCGGCGTACGACGCGGCGTACGCCGACGAGGCCTTCGTGCACCTGCTGCCCGAGGACCAGTGGCCCACGACCAAGAGCGTGCTGGGCTCCAACAGCGTGCACGTGCAGGTCACCCTCGACGAGGCCGTACGCCGCCTGGTCGCCGTCGGCGCGGTCGACAACCTCGCCAAGGGCACCGGCGGTGCCGCGGTGCAGTGCATGAACCTCGCCCTCGGGCTCCCCGAGGGCACCGGTCTCACGAGCGTGGGGCTGGCCCCGTGAGCGGCCCCGTGGGCGCCCCCGTGAGCGGCCCCTTCACCCTCGAGGTCTTCCCCGAGCAGGTCGCCGTGGTCCGGCTGGGCCCCGGTGCCGAGATCCCGTCGTGGGCGGAGTCGTCGTCGCTGTTCAGCATCACCGCGACGGCCACCGAGACCAGCCTGGTCTGCGCCAAGCGCAGCGTGCCGACCAAGGCCAAGCAGGCCGGCCCCTTCACCGCCTTCCAGGTGCGCGGGCCGCTCGACCACGCGCTCGTCGGGGTGCTCGCCTCGCTGCTGGCGCCGCTGGCCGAGGCCGGCATCCCCGTCTTCACCCTTTCGACCTTCGACACCGACTGGATCCTCGTGGCGCGCGACGCAGCCGAGGCCGCGACCGCGGCCTGGACCGGTGCCGGACACACCGTCGAGGCCGCCACCCCCGTGGAGGGACGCCGATGAGCATCACGCACCCCGCGGGCTTCGTCGCCGCCGGCCTGGCCGCCGGCATCAAGGGCGAGGACCGCAAGGACATGGCCCTGGTCGTCAACCAGGGGCCCCGCTTCGACGCGGCCGCGGTCTTCACCGCCAACCGCTGCCTGGCCAACCCGGTGATCTGGAGCAAGGAGGTCGTCAAGGACGGCACCGTGCGCGCCGTGGTCGTCAACTCCGGCGGCGCCAACTGCTACACGGGCAGCGAGGGCTTCCAGGTCACGCACGCCACCGCCGAGCAGGTGGCCTCGGGGCTCGGCATCGGTGCGGGCGACGTGCTGGTGTGCTCCACGGGTCTGATCGGCATGCTCAACGACCGCCAGACCCTGCTCGACGGCGTCGACGCGCTGGTCCCGGCGCTCACCGCGAGCGGTGGCGACGACGCGGCCCACGCGATCATGACCACCGACTCCGTGGCCAAGCAGGTCGTCGTGGAGCGCGACGGCTGGTCGATCGGTGGCATGGCCAAGGGCGCCGGGATGCTGGCGCCGCAGCTCGCCACGATGCTGGTCTTCCTGACCACCGACGCGGTCGCGAGCCCGGCCGAGCTCGACGAGGCGCTGCGGCGGGCCACCGCGCAGAGCTTCGACCGGCTCGACGCCGACGGCTGCATGTCGACCAACGACACCGTCACGCTCCAGGCGAGCGGGGCCAGCGGTGCGGAGCCGGGCGTCGACGCCCTGGCCGAGGCGCTGACCGAGGCCTGCGTCGACCTGGCCCTGCAGCTGCTGCGGGACGCGGAGGGCGCCGAGCACGACGTCCACATCACGGTGCGGGGCGCGGCCTCCGAGGACGACGCGCTCGAGGCCGGCCGCAGCATCGCCCGCAGCGCGCTCTTCAAGACCGCGATCTTCGGCAAGGACCCCAACTGGGGCCGGGTGCTGGCCAGCCTCGGCACCACGTCCGCCGCCTTCGACCCGCTCGACCTCGACGTGGCGATGAACGGCGTGTGGGTCTGCCGCGCCTCGACCCCCGCCGAGAGCCGCGACCTCGTCGACCTCTCCGGCCGCGAGGTGACGGTGACCGTCGACCTGAAGTCCGGCCCGCACGAGGCGACCATCTGGACCAACGACCTGACCCACGCCTACGTCCACGAGAACAGCGCGTACTCGTCATGACAGGAGCCGACGACGTGAGCAAGCGCCCCTACTCCCACCGTCCGGCGCGCATCCTGGCGGGAGCGCTGCCGTGGCTGATGGCCTACCACGACAAGGTCGTGGTGGTGAAGTACGGCGGCAACGCCATGACCGACGACACCCTCAAGGCGGCCTTCGCCGAGGACATCGCCTTCCTGCGCTACGCGGGCTTCAAGCCCGTGGTGGTGCACGGCGGGGGACCGCAGATCTCGAGCATGCTGGAGCGGCTCGGGATCGAGTCGGAGTTCCGCGGGGGTCTGCGCGTCACGACGCCCGAGGCGATGGACGTCGTGCGCATGGTGCTGGTCGGGCAGGTGCAGCGCGAGCTGGTCGGCCTGATCAACCAGCACGGCCACATCGCCGTCGGCCTCTCCGGGGAGGACGCCGGCCTCTTCACGGCCAAGGCCACGGGCACCGTCGTCGACGGCGAGGAGGTCGACCTCGGCCTGGTCGGCGAGGTCGACGAGGTCAGGCCCGAGGCGGTGCTCGACCTCATCGAGGCCGGCCGCGTCCCCGTCATCTCCTCGGTGGCCCCCGACGACCAGGGCGTGGTGCACAACGTCAACGCCGACACGGCCGCCGCCGCGCTGGCCGTGGCGCTGGGCGCGGAGAAGCTGCTCGTGCTCACCGACGTCGAGGGCCTCTACCGCGACTGGCCCGACAGCGACGACGTGATCCAGGAGATCAGCCCCGAGAGCCTCGAGGAGCTGATGCCGACGCTGGCCTCCGGCATGGTGCCCAAGATGCGCGCCTGCCACGACGCCGTCGTGGGTGGGGTGCCGCGGGCCACCGTGGTCGACGGGCGCAGCCCGCACGCGGTGCTGGTCGAGCTGTTCACCGCCGAGGGCGTCGGGACCCAGGTGCTCCCCGACGTCGAGACCCGGCTGCGCAAGGCCTACACCGACGGCGAGGAGTCGGAGGGCGACCCGCATGAGTGACCTGCAGCAGCGCTACGCGCGCTCGATGATGAACACCTTCGGCCCGCCCCGGCTGGCGCTGGTGCGCGGCGAGGGCGCCGTGGTGTGGGACGACCAGGGCACGGCGTACGTCGACCTGCTCGGCGGCATCGCCGTCAACGCGCTCGGGCACAACCACCCCGCGCTCGTCGAGGCCGTCACCGACCAGCTGCGCACGCTCGGCCACGTCTCCAACTTCTTCACCACCGAGCCGCAGGTCGCGCTCGCCGAGAAGCTCCTCGAGCTGCTGGGGCACCCCGACCTCGGCGGCCGGGTCTTCTTCGCCAACTCCGGCGCCGAGGCCAACGAGGCCGCCTTCAAGCTCACCCGGCTGACCGGGCGCACCCACGTCGTGGCGATGGAGGAGGGCTTCCACGGCCGCACCATGGGGGCGCTGGCACTGACCAGCAAGGCCGCCTACCGCGAGCCCTTCGAGCCGCTGCCCGGCGACGTCACCTTCGTGCCGTACGGCGACGTGGCCGCGCTGCGCGACGCCGTCACCGACCGCACGGCCGCCGTCGTGCTGGAGCCGCTGCAGGGGGAGGCCGGGGTCAACCAGGCCGCCGACGACTACCTGCGCGCGGTCCGCGAGGTCACCACCGAGCACGGCGCCCTGCTGTGGCTCGACGAGGTGCAGACCGGGATGGGCCGCTCGGGTGCGTGGTTCGCCCACGCCGCCAGCGGCGTCGTCCCCGACCTCGTCACGGTCGCGAAGGGGCTGGCCGGCGGCATCCCGATCGGCGCGCTCGTCGCCCTGGGCGAGGCCGCCGACACCTTCGGTCCCGGCAACCACGGCACCACCTTCGGCGGCAACCCGGTCTCGGCCCGTGCCGCCCTCGCCGTGATCGAGACGATCGAGCGCGACGGGCTGCTGCAGCACGCCGCCGACCTCGGCGCGCACCTGCGTGAGGGGCTGCTCGCCGACGAGCGCGTGGTGGAGGTCCGGGGGAGCGGTCTGCTCGTCGGGCTCACCCTCAGCGAGGCCCGCGCCCCGCAGGTCTACCAGCACGCCTACGACGCCGGCTTCATCGTCAACCCGCCCACCCCCGACCGGATCCGGCTCGCGCCGCCACTGGTGCTGACCCGCGCGCAGGCCGACGCCTTCCTCGCCGCGTGGCCGGGCATCCTCGACGCGGCGTACGCCGAGCCACTGCCGGAGGGGGCGTCGTGACGACCCGCCACCTGCTGCGCGACGACGACCTCGGCCCGCAGGAGCAGGCCGCGGTGCTCGACCTCGCGGCCCGGCTCAAGGACGACCCCTTCGCGCTCTCGTCGCTGGCGGGGCCGCAGGTGGTCGCGCTCGTCTTCGACAAGCCCACGCTGCGCACCCAGGCCTCGTTCGCGGCAGGGGTCGCCGAGCTCGGCGGCTTCCCGATGACCGTCGACGGCGCCCTCGCCGGCATCGGCGTCCGCGAGTCGGTGGCCGACACCGCCCGCGTGCTGGGCCGGCAGTCGGCGGCGATCGTGTGGCGCACCTTCGCCCAGACCAGCCTGGAGGAGATGGCGGCGTACGCCGGCGTGCCGGTGGTCAACGCGCTGACCGACGAGTTCCACCCCTGCCAGGCGCTGGCCGACCTGCTCACCGTGCGCGAGCGGCGCGGCGCGCTCGCAGGGCAGACCCTGACCTTCCTCGGCGACGCCGCGAGCAACATGGCCCACAGCCTGCTGCTCGCCGGCGCGACGGCCGGGATGCACGTGCGGGTCAGCGGTCCCGACGGCTACCTGCCCGCCCCCGACGTGCTCGACCGGGCGGCCGAGATCGCCGGCACCACGGGCGGCTCGGCGAGCTCGGTCGACGACCCGGCCGACGCGGCCGCCGGCGCCGACGTGCTGGTCACCGACACCTGGATCTCGATGGGGCGCGAGGCCGAGGCCGAGGCGCGCGCCGAGGTCTTCGGCGCCTGGCGCCTCGACGCGGCCATGCTGGCGCGGGGGGCCGACGACGCGATCGTGCTGCACTGCCTGCCGGCGTACCGCGGCAAGGAGATCACCGCCGAGGTGCTCGACGGTCCGCGCAGCGTGGTTTGGGACGAGGCGGAGAACAGGCGCCACGTGCAGAAGGCCGTGCTCGCCGCGCTGCTCGACCCCACCCTGCTCGAGGGGCCGCCGTCGTGAGCCAGGCCCAGATCCCGCACACCAAGAGCGCGCGGCAGCAGCTGGTGGTGCACCTGCTGGAGACCCAGGAGGTGCGCTCGCAGGCCGAGCTGGCCGAGCTGCTGGCCGACAACGGCTTCGTGGTCACCCAGGCCACGCTCTCCCGCGACCTCGTCGCGCTGGACGCCGTCAAGGTGCGCGCCCCCTCCGGCGCGCTGGTCTACGCCGTGCCGGCCGAGGGCGGCGACCGGGCCCCGGCCCCGCCGCGCGAGACCGCGGCCAGCGAGCACCGGCTCGCCCGCTGGTGCGAGGAGCTGCTGGTCTCGGCCGAGGCCAACGGCAACCTCGTCGTGCTGCGCACACCGCCGGGGGCCGCCCAGCTGCTGGCCTCGGCGATGGACAAGGCCGAGCTCGCCGGGGTGCTCGGCTGCATCGCCGGCGACGACACCGTGCTGGTGATCGCCCGCGAGCCCGACGGCGGCGACGGCGTGGCGCGACGACTCGTGGACCTGGCCCACGGCGCCGCCTCCGGCGCCGCTCCTGGCCAGGTCCGCCCCCTGCCCCACTGACTGCACCCCCACACGCACCCCAAGGAGCACCACCCGTGAGCAAGGTCCTCACCTCCCTGCCCGTCGGCGAGAAGGTCGGCATCGCCTTCTCCGGCGGCCTCGACACCTCCGTCGCCGTCGCCTGGATGCGCGACCGCGGCGCCGTGCCGTGCACCTACACCGCCGACATCGGGCAGTACGACGAGCCCGACATCAGCGGCGTGCCCGACCGCGCGCTGCTCTACGGCGCCGAGATCGCCCGCGCCGTCGACTGCCGCACCCAGCTGGTGGAGGAGGGTCTCGCGGCGATCGCGTGCGGCGCCTTCCACATCCGCTCCGGCGGTCGCGCCTACTTCAACACCACGCCCCTGGGTCGCGCCGTCACCGGCACCATGCTGGTGCGCGCCATGCACGAGGACGGCGTCGACATCTGGGGCGACGGGTCGACCTTCAAGGGCAACGACATCGAGCGCTTCTACCGCTACGGCCTGATGGCCAACCCCGAGCTGCGCATCTACAAGCCGTGGCTCGACGCCGACTTCGTCACCGAGCTCGGCGGCCGATCCGAGATGAGCCAGTGGCTCGTGGAGCACGACCTGCCCTACCGCGACAGCCAGGAGAAGGCCTACTCCACCGACGCCAACATCTGGGGCGCCACCCACGAGGCGAAGACCCTGGAGCACCTCGACGTCTCGCTGGAGACCGTCGAGCCGATCATGGGCGTGAAGTTCTGGGACCCGTCCGTCGCGATCGAGACCGAGGACGTCACGGTCCGCTTCGACCAGGGGCGCCCCGTCGCCATCAACGGCGTCACCTACTCCGACCCGGTCGCCCTGGTCCACGAGGCCAACGCGATCGGCGGCCGGCACGGCCTCGGCATGTCCGACCAGATCGAGAACCGCATCATCGAGGCCAAGTCGCGCGGCATCTACGAGGCGCCGGCGATGGCGCTGCTCTACGCCGCCTACGAGCGGCTGGTCAACGCGATCCACAACGAGGACACCGTCGCGCAGTACCACAACGAGGGCCGCAAGCTCGGCCGCCTGCTCTACGAGGGCCGCTGGCTCGACCCGCAGGCACTGATGATCCGCGAGTCGATGCAGCGCGGGATCGCCTCCCTCGTCACCGGCGAGGGCCCCCTGCGGCTGCGGCGCGGCGAGGACTACACGGTCCTGCGCACGGACGGTCCCGCGTTCTCCTACCACCCCGACAAGCTGTCGATGGAGCGCACCGAGAACGCTGCCTTCGGGCCCACCGACCGCATCGGCCAGCTGACCATGCGCAACCTCGACATCGCCGACTCGCGCGCCAAGCTCGAGCAGGACGCCAACCAGCCCCTCGACCAGGGCCAGGTCCTCGTCGAGAACGGCACCCTCTACGGTGCCATCGAGGCCGGTGGCTTCGACCGGATCACCGGCACCTCGTCCGCGGACCAGTCGGACGAGGAGGCCCTCGACTAGAGCGCGCTCGAGAGCGCGGCGATGGAGTTCGGGACGGACTGATGGCACACGCACAGGCAGGCCCACAGGCAGGCACGACCAACCAGGGGTCCCTCTGGGGGGGGCGGTTCGCGAGCGGACCGTCTCCGGAGCTCCAGGAGCTGTCGCGCTCGACACACTTCGACTGGCAGCTCACGCCGTACGACCTCGCCGGCTCCCGCGCGCACGCCAACGCCCTCCACCGGGCGGGCCTGCTGACCGACGCCGACCACGCCGAGCTGCTGCGCGGCCTGGCGGCACTGGGGGAGAGGTACGCCGCCGGCGACCTGCGGCCCGCGCCGTCCGACGAGGACGTGCACGGCGCCCTGGAGCGGCTGCTGCTCGAGGAGGTCGGCCCCGAGGTGGGCGGGCGGCTCCGGGCCGGACGCTCCCGCAACGACCAGGTCGCGACCCTCTTCCGCGCGTACCTGCGCGACCACGCCCGCACGATCGCCGGCCTGCTCCTCGACCTCGTCGAGGTCCTCGCCAGCCAGGCGGCCGAGCACGTCGCCCCCGGGCGCGAGAGCGTCATGCCGGGACGTACGCACCTCCAGCACGCCCAGCCG
>JBQGFI010000133.1:0-11086 GCA_052040065.1 Marmoricola sp. | reverse complement strand
CGCCGCACGTGGTGCAGCCGCAGGTTGCGCATCACCACGACCAGCGCCGCGAGGCCGATCGGCACGTTGACCAGGAAGACCCACCGCCAGCCCGTGATGCCGAGGATCGTCTCCTGCCCGGCGAAGAGGCCGCCCGCGACGGGGCCGAGCACGCTGGAGGTGGCGAAGACGGCCATGAAGTAGCCGGTGTACTTCGCCCGCTCGCGGGGGCTCACGATGTCGCCGATGATCGCGAGCACGAGGGTGAAGAGCCCGCCCGCGCCGAGTCCCTGCAGGGCGCGCAGGAAGGCCAGGTTGTACATCGAGGTCGCGAAGGAGCACGCGGCCGAGCCCACGATGAAGATCGAGATCGCGACCATGAAGAGGGTCTTGCGGCCGTAGAGGTCGCCGAGCTTGCCGTAGATCGGCGTGGTGATGGTCGAGGTGATCAGGTACGCCGTGGTGGCCCACGCCTGCACCGAGAGACCGTCGAGGTCGTCGGCGATGGTGCGCACCGCGGTCGACACGATCGACTGGTCGAGCGCCGCGAGGAAGAGCCCGAGCAGCAGCCCGGAGAGGATGGTCATGATCTGCGCGTGGGAGTAGGTCTCCTCCGGCGCAGCCGGGGCGTCCTCCCGATGGTTGCCCTCGGTCACCTACCCGAGGCTACCCGGGGCACCGTGGTCGCCGCCGGGTGTGCACTAGGTTCTCGCCATGGTCCAGCAGCCGGCCGAGACTCCTGCCCGCGTGCACGCCTTCGCCGACGACGCCCTGGGCGACGACGACGCCGTCGAGCTGGTCGCCCGGATCCGCGCCGGCACCGTCTCGCGGCGCGAGGTCGTGCAGGCGGCCGTCGAGCGCAGCCGCCGGCTCGACGCCGCGCTCGACGCGGTCGCGGCCGAGCGGTACGCCGCCGCCGTGGCGGAGTCCGCGGGACCCCACGAGGGCTTCTTCGCCGGGGTGCCGACCTTCGTCAAGGACAACAGCGACGTCGCGGGCCTGCCGACCCAGCAGGGCTCCCGCGCGTACGCCGCCCGCCCGGCCGCCGCCGACGGCGACGTCGCCCGGGTGCTCGGCACCCTCGGCCTGACCGTCCTGGGCAAGACCCGGCTCTCGGAGTACGGCTTCAGCGCCAGCGCGGAGTTCCTGCACGACCCGCCGGTGCGCAACCCCTGGCACCCCGGGCACTCCTCGGGCGCCTCCTCGGCGGGCGCGGGCGTCCTCGTCGCCGGCGGCGGGGTGCCCCTGGCCCACGCCAACGACGGCGGCGGCTCGATTCGGATCCCCGCGGCCGTCAACGGGCTGGTCGGGCTCAAGGCCAGCCGGGGCCGCCTGCCGAGCGACCGGGCCCACCGCGACATGCCGGTGCGGATCGTGCACGACGGCGTGCTGACCCGCAGCGTGCGCGACACCGCGGCCTTCGTGCGCGAGGCCGAGCGCGCCTACCGGGACCTCTCGCTGCCGCCGGTCGGCGACGTCACCCGACCCGGCCGCAAGCGGCTCCGCGTCGCCCTGGTCACCGAGTCTCTCGGCGGCCGCACGGTCGACGCGGAGGTGCTGGAGGTCGTGCGCGACACCGCCGCGCTGCTCGAGGGGCTCGGGCACCACGTCGAGCCCGCGCCCGCCCCGGCGCCGGAGAGCTTCGTCGAGGACTTCCTCGACTACTGGGCCTTCCTCGCCCTCGCCCTGACCGCGTCGGGCCGGCGCCGCCTGGGCCCCGACTTCGACGCCTCGCGCCACGACGGGCTCACCGCGGGGCTGGCCGCCCGGGCGCGTGGCCGGCTGTGGCGGATGCCGGTCGTGATCGGCCGGCTGCGGGCGAGCCAGCGTCACAGCCGGCGCTTCTTCGCCGACCACGACCTGGTGCTGAGCCCGACCCTCGCCGGGGTCACCCCCGCGCTGGGGTGGCTCGACCCCGGGCAGCCGTACGAGACCGTGATCGAGCGGTTGGTCGAGTGGGTGGCCTTCACGCCGCTGCACAACGTCACCGGCGACCCGGCGATCTCGCTGCCCCTCGGCGCCTCCTCGGCGGGGCTGCCCATCGGGGTGATGCTCGCCGGGCCGCGCGGACAGGACCGCCGGCTCCTCGAGGTCGCGCTCGAGCTGGAGCAGGCCCGGCCGTTCCGGCGCATCCAGGTCCCGGACCCCGCCTAGCGCGCGACGAAGGCCTCGCCGCGCAGCACGGGCACCAGGTCGCTGCCGTCGAGCTCGAGCGCCACCTCGACGTCGGCGGCGTAGCCCATCTCGGCGAGCTCGCGCGAGCTCGGCAGCGACCGCAGCCGGGGCCCCAGCCGGGGCAGGGCGTCGTGGTAGACGGCCATGGCGGCCGAGGCGTCGGCGTCCGGACGTCGCATCGGCCCGGCCGTCAGCGCTGCCGTGAGCACCGCGCCGGCCCCGAGCAGGTCCTCCAGCGCGGGCCGCAGCGTCCCGTCGGGCCAGTGCTCCCCGGCGGCCACGACGACGCCCGTGCCGGGCTGCTCGGCCAGCCAGCGGCCGACGGCGGTGGCGTTGCGCAGGCACCCGGCGGCGACCTGGGCCTGGTCGCCGACGGCGCGGCAGATCGTGGAGCCGTTGGGGGAGGGCAGCACCAGCCGCTGCACCGGCCCGGCACGCCGCACGGAGACCGGCGACAGGCTGGTCTCGCCGGGGGCGGCGTGGTGGCGCGAGCGGGCCAGGGTGGCCCCGTGGCGCAGCGCGAAGGCCGCGGAGCCCTCGTACCCGTGCGGCAGCACCGTGACCCCCTGGTCGCACGCCACCGACAGCGTGGTGCTGAAGCTGAGCACGTCGACGACCACGACGCTGCGCGCCCCGGCGGCCACCGCCTCGCGCGCCCCGGTGAGTCCCCAGGCGAGTCGCAGGTCGCTGGGATCCTCGCTCTGGTGGCCGCTCGTCATGGCTGCATCATGGTGGACGGCGCCCGCCCGGACCTCGATTTACGGTCACCGCCCAGGCGTGTGTATTCTTCTCGACGGCCTCCGGGCCGCGCCCCTTTAGCTCAGTCGGCAGAGCGTCTCCATGGTAAGGAGAAGGTCTACGGTTCGATTCCGTAAAGGGGCTCTGGGTGGGTCCGCGAGCCGCGGACGCGCACCCGAGGCGGGGTAGCTCAGCTGGTTAGAGCGCACGACTCATAATCGTGAGGTCGCGGGATCGAGCCCCGCCCCCGCTACTCCTGTTCTCACTGCACCGCAACGAAGCACGGAAGAAGGCACGCACGTGGCCAGCAAGAGCTCCGACGTCCGCCCCAAGATCACCTTGGCGTGCGTTGACTGCAAGGAACGCAACTACATCACCAAGAAGAACCGTCGCAACGACCCCGACCGGCTGGAGCTGAAGAAGTTCTGCCCGCGCTGCCGCACCCACACGGCGCACCGCGAGACCCGCTGAGCTCCCTCCCAGACGCATCCCCGAGCGGTCCCGGCGCAGTGTGCTGCCGGGGCCGCTCGTGGCGTCTCGTGACCCTGTGAGTCCTCCGTTGACGACCCCCTCCTCCGCCGCCTCCTCCGAGCGCCCCGGCTCGCTCGCCGACCTCACCACGCTGCGGCTGGGAGGGCCGGCCGACGAGCTGGTCGTCGTCGACGACGAGACCGCGCTGGTCGAGGCCGTCCGCGAGGCCGACGACGCCGGTCGTCCCGTGCTGGTGGTGGGCGGCGGCAGCAACCTGGTCGTCGCCGACGAGGGCGTGGCCGGGCGGGTGGTCGTGGTCCGCAGCCGTGGCCTGCGCGTCGAGTCCGACCTGTGC
This sequence comes from Marmoricola sp., assembly GCA_052040065.1. Lineage (GTDB taxonomy): Bacteria > Actinomycetota > Actinomycetes > Propionibacteriales > Nocardioidaceae > Marmoricola. The sequence goes on along the minus strand of JBQGFI010000133.1, from coordinate 7,368 downwards.
GGCGGGGCCTACGTCGAGGTCGCGGCCGGCGAGCCGTGGGACGACCTCGTCGCGAGCGCCGTCGCCCGGGGCTGGATCGGCCTCGAGGCGCTCTCCGGCATCCCCGGCACCACCGGCGCCACCCCGATCCAGAACGTCGGGGCCTACGGCCAGGAGGTCAGCCAGACCCTCGCGCGGGTGCGCACCTGGGACCGCGAGCGAGGCACCGTCCGCACCTTCGCCGCCGCCGACTGCGGCTTCGGCTACCGCACCTCGCGCTTCAAGACCGAGCCCGGCCGCTTCGTGGTGCTCTCCGTGACCTTCCAGCTCGGGCTCGGCGACCTCGGCACCCCGGTGCAGTACGCCGAGCTCGCCCGCACCCTGGGCGTCGAGGTGGGCGGGCGCGCACCGAGCGCCGAGGTGCGCCGGGCCGTGCTGGAGCTGCGTCGTGGCAAGGCCATGGTGCTGGACGCGGCCGACCACGACACCTGGAGCACCGGCTCCTTCTTCACCAACCCGGTCGTCCCCGTCGCGCAGGTGCCCGACGGCGCGCCCGCGTGGCCCGCCGAGGAGGGGCAGCGCAAGACCAGCGCCGCCTGGCTCATCGAGCACGCCGGCTTCGGCCGCGGGCACGGCGACGGACGGGTGCGGATCTCAACGCGCCACACCCTGGCCCTGACCAACCGCGGCGGCGGCACCACCGCGGAGCTGCTCGCGCTGGCCCGCGAGATCCGCGACGGCGTGCAGGCACGCTTCGGCATCACCCTGGAGCCCGAGCCGGTGCTGGTGGGCTGCGGGCTCTAGGTCCGAGCCGTGCAGGTCGCGGGCCGTGCGGGTCCCGACCTCTCCGGCTGCGACCCGACCGCGTGCCCCGGTCGGGCCGCGCTCAGACGTTCCCGTAGTCGGAGCTGCTGCCGCTGCTGGAGATCGCCCAGACGACGAAGGCGATGTAGAGCGCCACCGCGACGAGCGCGAGCACCAGCAGGATCGACCCGATGACGCCGGTGACGAAGCCCGCGCGGGCGGAGCCCTCGCCGCCCAGCTGGCCCCCCGAGGCCTCGATCTCGCGCACCGCACGGCGCCCGATGACCCAGGCGAAGGGGCTGGTCAGGAAGAGCAGGCCGCAGGTCGCCAGCCCCCCGGCCAGGCCGACGAGGCCCAGCACCAGCGCCAGCGTCGCCTGGGGGTGGTCGGGCTTGGCGACGGGGAGGCCCATCGGGGGCTGCGTGCCGTACGACGGGGCGCCGTACGGCGGGGGCTGGTAGCCCTGCTGCGACGGCCGCTGGTAGCCCTGCTGCGAGGGCTGCCCGTAGGGCGACGGCGGCGGGGCGTCCCAGGAGGAGCCCTGCTGCGGGCCCGGCGCGTCCCATCCCCGCGGCGGCTCGGGCTGCTGCCAGCCCACCGGCCGCGTGGCCTCGTCGTCCTCGCGCGACGGGTCGCGCTCCTGGTCCCCCGGGTAGGTGCTCATGGCGACATTGTCCCCAACCACGTGTCGACGTCACGGAGCCACCCGCGCTTGGCGACCTCCGGCGCGGCGCTCGCGCGGATCGAGCCGCGGGCGAGCTCGGCCAGCGCGGTGTCGTCGAGCTCGTGCGCGGCGCGCACCGTGGCGTACTGCCCGGCCAGCTGCGAGCCGAAGAGCAGCGGGTCGTCGGCGCCGAGCGCGACGGTGGCACCCGCGGCCAGCAGCTCGGGGAGCGGCACCGAGCCCGGGTCGCTGTAGACGCCCAGCGCCACGTTGGAGACCGGGCACACCTCCAGGGCGACCCCGCGCTCCACCACGAGGTCGAGCACGGCGGGGTCCTCGACGCTGCGGACGCCGTGGCCGAGGCGGTCGGCGTGCAGCGCCTCCACGCACCGGCGCGCGGAGTCGGCCCCGAGCAGCTCGCCGCCGTGCGGGACCAGCAGCAGCCCGGCGCGCTCGGCGATGGCGAAGGCGCGCGCGAAGTCCTCGGTGACCCCCCGGCGCTCGTCGTTGGAGAGCCCGAAGCCGACGACGCCGCGCCCGGCGTACTGCGCGGCGAGCCGGGCCAGGGTGCGCGCGTCGAGCGGGTGCCGGGTGCGGTTGGCCGCGATGACCACGGCCATCCCCAGCCCGACCTCGCGGGAGGTCGTCTCCACGGCGTCGAGCACCAGCTCGGTGAAGGCGGTGACGCCGCCGAAGCGGGCGGCGTACCCGCTGGGGTCGACCTGGATCTCCAGCCACACGGCACCGTCGCGCTTGTCGTCCTCGGCGGCCTCCCGCACCAGCCGGCGGATGTCGTCCTCGGTGCGCAGCACGGCGCGGGCGAGGTCGTAGAGGCGCTGGAAGCGGAACCAGCCCTTCTCGTCGGCGGCCGAGAGGCGGGGCGGCCAGTCCTCGACCAGGGCGTCGGGCAGCCGGTGGCCGTCGCGCTCGGCCAGCTCCAGCAGCGTGGCGTGCCGCATCGAGCCGGTGAAGTGCAGGTGCAGGTGCGCCTTCGGGAGTGTCTCGAGCGGCCTCACCCGGGTGGTCAGCCCCGCTCGCCGGCGAGCTTCTCGGCCGCCGCCAGCCGCACGCACGTGGCGACCGCCTCCATCGCCGCGCGCACGTCGTCGAGGGAGGGGAAGGTCGGCGCGAGCCGGATGTTGCGGTCGCGGGGGTCGTGCCCGCCGGGGAACGACGCGCCGGCCGGCGTCAGGGCCACCCCGGCCTGCTTGGCCAGCTGGACCACGCGTGAGGCGGTGCCGTCGAGCACGTCGAGGCTGACGAAGTAGCCGCCCCGCGGGTCGGTCCACTCGGCGATGCCGAGGCCGCCGAGCCCCTCGTCGAGCACCCGGGCCACCTCGGCGAACTTCGGCGCGATGAGCTCGCGGTGCCGCGCCATGTGCTGGCGCACGCCGGCGGCGGAGCCGAAGAGCTGGGCGTGGCGCAGCTGGTTGAGCTTGTCGGGGCCGATCGATCCCTTGGAGAGGTGGTCGAGGTACCAGGCGACGGTGGCCTCGGAGCCGGCCAGGAAGGCGACGCCGGCGCCGGCGTAGGTGATCTTGGAGGTCGAGGCGAACATGATCGCGCGCTCGGGGTGACCCGCGGCCGCGCACAGGCCGAGCAGGTCCGCGGTCGGCGTCTCGGCCTCGGTCAGGTGGTGCAGCGCGTAGGCGTTGTCCCAGAAGATCGTGAAGTCGGGGGCGGCGGTGGGCATCGTCGCCAGCCGCTGCGCCACCTGGTCGCTCACCACGTCGCCGCTGGGGTTGGCGTAGGTCGGCACCACCCACATGCCCTTGACGCTCGGGTCGTCGGCGACCAGCGCCGCCACCGCCTCGACGTCGGGGCCGTCGTGGCGCATCGGCACCGTGACGGTCTCGATGCCCATCCAGTCCAGCAGCGTGAAGTGCCGGTCGTAGCCCGGGACGGGACACACGAAGGTGACCTTCTCCTCGCGGCTCCAGGGCCGCTCGCTGGTGGGCCCGCCGTGCAGCCACAGGTCGACGAGCACCTCGCGCATCAGCACCAGGCTGGAGCTGCCCGCGGCGACCAGCCGGTCCGGGGTCACGCCGAGCAGCTCGCCGAAGATCGCACGCAGGTCGCCGATGCCCTGGAGCCCGCCGTAGTTGCGCACGTCCGTGCCGGCGGAGTCCTTGACGCCGTCGGGCAGCGAGAGCAGGGCGTCGGAGAGGTCCAGCTGGGCCGTCGACGGCTTGCCGCGGGTGAGGTCGAGCGCGAGACCGCGCGCGGCCAGGGCGTCGTACGTCGCACGCTGCTCGTCGAGGAACGCGTGGAGCTGCTCGGGGGAGCGGTCGGCGAGAGGCTGGTCCGGGGTCTGCGGCGAGGTCACGTGCCCATCGTCGCAAATCCGCCGGTGGTCGTGCGCGCCGGTGCGACCCGCACGGGTTCGACTTGGGCAGGACGCCCCCGTACACTCCGGTAGTGGTGTCTTCGGGCAAGGCTCAGGCCTGCCCTCGTTGCCGTCCCGCGGACACCGAAGGGCACTAGCTCAACTGGCAGAGCATCGGTCTCCAAAACCGAAGGTTGGGGGTTCAAGTCCCTCGTGCCCTGCGAGGACCAGACCGACCGACGACGACAAGGTGATGAGACACGTGACGGACAAGGCCGTGCGTCCCGAGAAGGACTCTCGCGAGCGCACCAGCCCGATCACGTTCCTGCGCCAGGTGGTCGCCGAGCTGCGCAAGGTCGTGTGGCCCACCCAGCAGCAGCTGGTGACCTACTTCCTGGTGGTGCTGGTCTTCGTGCTCGTGATGATCGCCTACGTCTCGGTCCTCGACGTCGCGTTCGGCCGAGCGGTCTTCGCGCTCTTCGGAGGATGACCCCGCCGGCCCGCCACGCCGCGCCGAGCCCCGCACGAGCCCGCAGCACGACCAGACGACAGAGAAGACCGGAGTGACCGTGTCCCAGCAGCACGACGAGCAGCCCGACGAGTCGACCACGGACGCCGTGGCCGAGCAGGAGGAGGCCGTCCTCACCGACCCCGAGACCGGCCAGACCGTCGAGGTCGTCTCCGCGCCGGAGACCGACCTCGAGGTCCCGGAGGGTCTCGACCCCCTCGACGAGACCGACCAGACCGACGGTGAGCCCGCCGCGGAGACGCTGGAGGAGTCGGCGGCCGCCGGCGACGCCGGCCCGGCCGACCCGATGGCGGAGTTCCGCACCACGCTGCGCAGCAAGATCGGCGACTGGTTCGTGGTGCACACCTACTCCGGCATGGAGAACAGGGTGAAGGCCAACCTCGAGAACCGCGTCACCTCGCTCAACATGGAGGACTACATCCACGAGGTCGTGGTCCCCACCGAGGAGGTCGCGGAGATCAAGAACGGCCAGCGCAAGATGGTCCGGCGCACCGTGCTCCCCGGCTACGTGCTGGTCCGCATGGACCTCACCGACGAGTCCTGGGCCGCCGTCCGGCACACGCCCTCGGTCACCGGCTTCGTCGGTCACAGCCACCAGCCGGTCCCGCTCTCGCTGGACGAGGTCGAGAACATGCTGGCCCCGGCGGTCGCCGCGCAGGCCCAGGCCGCGGCGCCGGCCGAGTCCGCCAGCAGCGGTGGGGGCACCCAGGCCACCGCCCGCCCGCAGACCGAGGTCGCCGACTTCGACGTCTCCGACTCCGTCATGGTCGTCGACGGCCCGTTCGCCACGCTGCACGCGACGATCACCGAGATCAACGCCGAGGCCCAGCGCGTGAAGGCCCTCGTGGAGATCTTCGGTCGCGAGACCCCCGTCGAGCTGAGCTTCACGCAGATCCAGCGCGTCTGAGCACACGCGCAGGCGAGCAAGGGGCCTGCGCCAGGCGTCACGAGACACCGGTGGGACGACAGACAACGTCCCACCATCCCCGGTGAGAGCCGGGCAACACCGCAAGGAAACACATGTGGCAGGGGCCCCGGCCCCGTCATGACCACGAGAGAAGGAAGACAAGGAATGCCTCCCAAGAAGAAGATCGCCGCGCTGGTCAAGGTGCAGCTGCAGGCCGGTGCGGCCACCCCCGCCCCGCCCGTCGGTACGGCACTCGGCCCGCACGGCGTCAACATCATGGACTTCTGCAAGGCGTACAACGCCGAGACCGAGGCCATGCGCGGCAACGTGATCCCCGTCGAGATCACCATCTACGAGGACCGCAGCTTCACCTTCGTCACCAAGACCCCGCCGGCCGCCGAGCTGATCAAGAAGGCCGCCGGCGTCGCCAAGGGCTCCGGCGTGCCGCAGAAGGACAAGGTCGGCAAGCTCACCAAGGACCAGGTCCGCGAGATCGCGACGACCAAGCTCCCCGACCTCAACGCCAACGACCTCGACGCCGCCATGAAGATCGTCGAGGGCACCGCCCGCTCCATGGGCATCACCACCGACTAGTCCGACCAGTGGCAGGGCCGCGCTGGCCCGCAGACCACGACTTCCCGCTGAAGAACTGAGGAATGAACATGCAGCGCAGCAAGACCTACCGCGCGGTCGCGGAGACGTTCGACCAGGACGAGCTCCACGCCCCGCTCGCCGCCATCAAGATCGCCAAGGGCGGCGCCAAGAAGAAGTTCGACGAGACCGTCGACGTCGCGATGCGCCTCGGGGTCGACCCCCGCAAGGCCGACCAGATGGTGCGCGGCACCGTCAACCTGCCCCACGGCACCGGCAAGACCGCCCGGGTGCTGGTCTTCGCCAACGGCGACAAGGCCGAGGCCGCCCGTGAGGCCGGCGCCGACGAGGTGGGTGGCGACGAGCTGATCGAGAAGGTCAGCGGTGGCTACCTCGACTTCGACGCCGTCGTCGCGACCCCCGACATGATGGGCAAGGTCGGTCGGCTCGGCCGGGTGCTCGGCCCCCGCGGCCTGATGCCCAACCCGAAGACCGGCACCGTGACGCCGGACCCGGCCAAGGCCGTGACCGACATCAAGGGCGGCAAGATCGAGTTCCGCGTCGACCGCCACGCCAACCTCCACTTCATCATCGGCAAGGCCTCCTTCAGCGAGGTCCAGCTCGCGGAGAACTACGCCGCTGCCCTGGAGGAGGTGCTCCGGCTCAAGCCCGCGAGCTCCAAGGGGCGCTACCTGAAGAAGGTGACGGTCTCCACGACCATGGGCCCCGGCGTCCAGGTCGACCCCAACCGCACCCGCTACGTCGCCGCGGTGGACGTGGCCTGCGCCTCGCCCCGCGCGCCGGTCGACGGCGGCCGGCCCTCCCGGGGGACGGCCGCCGTCGTCGTTTTGCGCCGGCCCCGTCGCACCGCGTACTGTTGCCCGCTGTAGCCGAAGACCGCCGGTCGGTCACCTCCGGGTGATCCGAAGGGCCCCGCACCGCGGGCGACCTGCGCAGGTGACACCGAGTGAGACGCCTCAGGCGTCATGCGCCCTGTGCACCTGCACGGGGCGTTCTGCATCTGGAGGGTCTGCTCCGTCGGTCGGAGGCGGGTGACGAGCATCCGCTCGTCGCCTGACCGACGTGGAAGGAGACCCATGGCGCGGCCGGACAAGGCAGCCGCCGTCGCGGAGATCGTCGACCAGCTCAACGACTCCGCCGGCGCCGTGCTGACCGAGTACCGCGGTCTCACCGTGAAGCAGCTGCAGGACCTGCGGCGAGCCCTCGGTGAGAACGCCAACTACGCCGTGGTCAAGAACACGCTGACCAAGATCGCCGCCAAGGAGGCGGGCGTCGAGGGCTTCGACGACCTGCTCACCGGCCCGACCGCCATCGCCTTCATCTCGGGCGACGTGGTCGAGGCGGCGAAGGGTCTGCGTGACTTTGCCAAGGCCAACCCCGCCCTTGTCATCAAGGGTGGCTACATCGACGGCGCGCCCATGGAGGCCGCCGAGATCGCGAAGCTGGCTGACCTGGAGAGCCGTGAGGTCCTCCTGGGCAAGATGGCCGGCGCGATGCTCGCGTCGCTCAGCAACGCCGTCTACCTCCTCAACGCCCCGCTCCAGCAG
>JBQGFI010000132.1:0-6416 GCA_052040065.1 Marmoricola sp. | reverse complement strand
ACCGACGCCATCGTCGCGGCCGCCGCCTCCGGCGAGCGCGGGGGCCTCGTCGTCGGCGGCGTCGACCCCGGTGACCTGCCCGACCCGGTCCTCGCGGCACAGGCGCTGGCCGGGGTCGGCTTCCTGGTCTCCCTGGAGGTGCGCGAGTCGGCGGTCACGGCGCTCGCCGACGTGGTCCTGCCCGTCGCGCCGCCCACCGAGAAGTCCGGCTCCTACGTCAACTGGGAGGGGCGGGTCCGCCGCTTCGACCAGGTGCTCCACGTGCCGGGCTCGCTGCCCGACGGGCGGGTCCTCGCGGGCATCGCCGAGGAGATGGGGGTCCGGCTCGGCGTCCGCTCCCCGGAGCAGGCCTGGGACGAGCTCGCGCAGCTCGGCGGCTGGGACGGCGAGCGGCCCACCCTCGAGCACGTCGCACCGGCTCCGGCGGGGGAGGCCTCCGGACTGGTGCTGGCCTCCTGGAAGCAGCTGGTCGACGACGGCCGGCTCCAGGACGGCGACGACGACTTCCGGGCCACGGCCCGCGCCCCTCGGGTGCTGGTCTCCCCGGACGTGCTCGCGCAGCTCGGGGCGGCGCCCGGTGAGCAGGTCACGCTGACCGGGCCGCTCGGGTCGGTCGGGCTGCCGGTCGGTGTGGCCGACCTCGCCGACGGCACCTGCTGGGCGCCGGCGAGCGCTCCCGGCCTCGCGGTGCGTCACCTCGTGGGTCCCGTGGGGTCCCCGGTGTCGCTGACCTTCGGAGGAGACGTCTGATGGGCCCGACGCTGGAGAGCTTCGGCCAGGACCCCGTGTGGGTCGTGATCCTCAAGGCCGTGCTGGTCTTCGTGGTGCTGGTGCTGCTCACGCTCTTCAACATCTGGTGGGAGCGCCGGGTGGTGGCGCGGATGCAGCACCGCATCGGCCCCAACCGCAACGGCCCCTTCGGCCTGCTGCAGAGCCTCGCCGACGGCGTCAAGCTGGCGCTGAAGGAGGACATCATCCCCAAGGCCGCCGACAAGGTGGTCTTCATCCTGGCGCCCGTGATCGTGGTGGTGCCGGCCTTCGTCACCTTCTCGGTGATCCCCTTCGGCCCCGAGGTGCGGATCCCCTTCACCGACGTGGTCACGCCGCTGCAGCTGACCGACATGCCGGTGGCGGTCATCTTCGTGATGGCGATCGCCTCGATCGGCATCTACGGCATCGTGCTGGGCGGCTGGTCGAGCGGCTCGACCTACTCGCTGCTCGGCGGGCTCCGCTCGAGCGCCCAGATGATCTCCTACGAGGTCGCGATGGGCCTGGCCCTGATCACCGTCTTCCTCCAGGCCGGCACCATGTCGACCTCCGAGATCGTCAACGCCCAGGCCGACCTGTGGTACTTCATCCCGCTGCTGCCCTCCTTCGTGATCTACGTGATCTCGATGGTCGGCGAGGTCAACCGCGCCCCCTTCGACCTCCCCGAGGCCGAGGGTGAGCTGGTCGGCGGCTTCCACACCGAGTACTCGTCGCTGAAGTTCGCGCTGTTCTTCCTCGCCGAGTACATCAACATGGCCACGGTCTCGGCGATCGCGACGACGCTCTTCCTCGGCGGCTGGCGCGCCCCCTTCGGCATCGCCCAGGTCTGGGAGGGCGCCAACGAGGGCTACTGGCCGGTGCTGTGGTTCTTCGGCAAGATGCTCGCCTTCATCTTCTTCTTCATCTGGCTGCGCGGCTCGCTGCCGCGGCTGCGCTACGACCAGTTCATGGACTTCGGCTGGAAGGTGCTGATCCCGATCTCCCTGGTCTGGATCGTGGGCGTGGCCGGCATGCGGATCGTGCGCAACGAGTTCTCCGGCGAGCTGAACCAGACCTGGCTCTTCGTGGCGGCGGGGGTCTTCGCGGCGGTGCTCGTCGTGCTGCTCCTGCTCCCCGAGCGCAAGCAGCCCGAGCCCGAGACCGAGCACGCCGAGTTCGACGCCTTCGCCGGCGGCTACCCGGTGCCGCCCATGCCCGGCCAGGAGCTGCCCCGGCGGGTGTCGACCGGATCGGCCGTCGACACCGGCGCGACCACCCATGACGGAGGGAACGACTGATGGCCTCGTTGAAGGAGCAGCTCTGGGACCCGGTCGCCGGGTTCGGGGTGACCTTCCGGACGATGTTCCGCAAGGTCGTCACGGAGCAGTACCCCGAGCAGAAGGAGCCCACGGCCCCGCGCGTCCACGGGCGCCACCAGCTCAACCGCTGGAGCGACGGCCTGGAGAAGTGCATCGGGTGCGAGCTGTGCGCCTGGGCCTGCCCGGCCGACGCCATCTACGTCGAGGGCGCCTCCAACACCGACGAGGAGCGCTTCAGCCCCGGCGAGCGCTACGGCCGCGTCTACCAGATCAACTACCTGCGCTGCATCCTGTGCGGCCTGTGCATCGAGGCGTGCCCGACGCGCGCGCTGACGATGACCAACGAGTACGAGCTGGCCGACAACAACCGTGGCGACCTGATCTACGAGAAGTCCGACCTGCTCGCCCCGCTGCTGCCGGGCATGGAGGCGCCGCCGCACCCGATGCAGGAGGGCGCCGACGAGGGCGACTACTACCGGCGCAACCTGCGGCCGCACACCGGCACGGGCACCGGCGCCGGCACGGGCACCGAGGGAGGCACCGCGTGATCGCCTTCTGGATCCTCGCCCCCGTGATGGTGGTGGCCGCGCTCGGCATGGTCTTCGCCCGCAAGGCGGTGCACTGCGCGCTGCTGCTCGCGGTCGTGATGATCAGCCTGGCCGTGCTGTACGCCGTGCAGGACGCGCCCTTCCTCTTCGCGGTGCAGATCATCGTCTACACCGGCGCGATCCTGATGCTCTTCCTCTTCGTGCTCATGCTCGTCGGGGTCGACGCCTCCGACTCGGTCGTCGAGACCATCCGCGGCCAGCGGATCGCCGCCGTGCTCGTGGGCCTCGGCTTCGGGCTGCTGCTCGTGCTCGGCGTCGCCCAGGTCTCCGTGGGCGCCGTCGTGGGGCTCGACGAGGCCAACGCGGGCGGCAACATCGAGGCGATCGCCGCGGTGCTCTTCTCGACCTACTTCTTGGCCTTCGAGGTCACCGCCGCGCTGCTCATCACCGCCGCCCTCGGCGCCATGGTGCTCGCGCACCGCGAGCGGCTCACGCCGAAGGCCACGCAGGCCGACCTCGCGGCGCAGCGGATGCGCGACTACGCCGAGCACGGCAAGCACCCCGGACCGCTGCCGCCACCCGGTGTCTACGCCCGCCACAACGCGGTCGACACCCCCGCCCTGCTGCCCGACGGGTCGCCCGCGCCCACCTCGCTCTCGCGGGTGCTCACGGCACGCGGCTCCACGCTCTCGCCCCCCGGCAGCGCGACCCAGGTCGAGCGCATCGGCGGCTCCGACGACGACGTCGCCCCGCGTGAGGACTCCTCGGAGGGTGGTGCCGGCCGATGAGCGAGACCCCCTTCCTGGTGCTCAGCGCCATCCTCTTCACGATCGGCGCCGTCGGGGTGCTGACCCGGCGCAACGCCATCGTGGTGTTCATGTGCGTGGAGCTGATGCTCAACGCCGGCAACCTCGCGCTGATCACCTTCGCCCGCACGACCGGCACCCTCGACGGCCAGATCGCGGCGTTCTTCGTCATGGTCGTCGCGGCCGCCGAGGTCGTGGTCGGGCTGGCCATCATCATGACCATTTTCCGCACGCGTCGGTCGGCCTCGGTCGACGACGCGAGCCTGCTGAAGTACTGACAAGGGAGAGCGACCACTCGTGATCTCAACTGCGATCGACGTCCTGGCAGCGGAGGGCGGCGGCACGCCGCCCCTCGTCGAGCCGGGCGCCGCCGGCTCACTCGCGCTGCCCCTGGTGCTGGTGATCGCGCTGCCCGCGCTCGGCGCCGTGGTGCTGCTGCTCGGGGGGCGGCGTACCGACGCGTGGGGGCACCTGCTCGGCACCGCCACCGTCGTCGGCTCCTTCGTGTGCTCGCTGTGGCTCTTCCTCGGCATCCTCGGTCGTCCCGAGGAGGAGCGCCAGATCACCCAGTCGCTGTTGACCTGGTTCTCCGCAGGCGAGTGGACCGTCGAGCTCGGGCTGCTCTACGACCCGCTCTCGGCGCTCTTCCTGCTGCTCATCACGGGCGTCGGCGCGCTGATCCACGTCTACTCGATCGGCTACATGGAGCACGACGCGCGTCGCCGTCGCTTCTTCGCCTACCTCAACCTCTTCGTCGCGGCGATGCTGGTGCTGGTGCTCTCCTCCGACTACGTCGGGGTCTTCCTGGGCTGGGAGGGCGTCGGTCTCGCGTCGTACCTGCTGATCGGCTTCTGGCAGCACAAGCCGTCGGCCGCAGCGGCCGCCAAGAAGGCCTTCGTGATCAACCGGGTGGGCGACATCGGCCTCTCCCTCGGCGTGGGCCTGATCTTCTTCACCTACCACCCCCCCTCCTTCCACGAGGTCAGCGCGCTCCCCTCGGAGGCCTCGGCCGGCGTGATGACCGCGATCGGGCTGCTGCTCCTGCTGGCCGCCTGCGGCAAGTCCGCGCAGTTCCCGCTGCAGAGCTGGCTGCTCGACGCCATGGAGGGCCCGACCCCGGTCTCGGCCCTGATCCACGCCGCCACGATGGTCACCGCGGGGGTCTACCTGATCGTGCGCTCGCAGTTCGTCTTCGAGTACACCGACGCCGCCCGCACCGCCGTCGCGATCATCGGCACCATCACGCTCCTCATGGGCGCCTGGATCGGCTGCGCCAAGGACGACATCAAGAAGGTGCTCGCCGGCTCGACGATGAGCCAGATCGGCTACATGGTGCTCGCCGCCGGGCTGGGCGTGGCGGGCTACGCCTACGCGATCTTCCACCTCGTCGCGCACGGTGCCTTCAAGGCCAACATGTTCCTCGGTGCGGGGTCGGTGATGCACGGCACCGACGACGACGTCGACATGAGGCACTACGGCGCGCTGCAGAAGGCGATGCCGGTCACCTTCATCACCTTCGCCATGGGCTACCTGGCGATCATCGGCTTCCCGGGCTTCTCCGGCTTCTGGTCCAAGGACCGCATCATCGAGACCGCGCTGGCCGAGAACCTCGTCCTCGGCGTCTGCGCCCTGCTGGGTGCGGGGGTCACGGGCTTCTACATGACGCGCCTGATGCTGATGACCTTCTTCGGCGAGAAGCGCTGGGAGAAGGACGTGCACCCGCACGAGTCGCCCAAGGTCATGACCATCCCGCTGATGGTGCTCGCCGCGCTGTCGGTCTTCGGCGGCATCATGATCGCCGGCGACTGGATCAAGAAGTTCCTGGCCCCGGTCACCGGTGAGGGCGAGGCGCACCACCTGCCGGTCTCGCCGCTCGTGATCAGCCTGGTCGTCACCGTCGTGGTGGCGATCGGCGTCGCGGTCGCCTGGATGCTCTTCGGCCGCCGCGACGTCCCGCGCGAGGCCCCCACCGACGTCTCGCCCTTCACCCGGGCGGGCCGCCACGACCTCTACGGAGACGCGATCAACGACGTCCTCGTCGTCGCCCCCAGCAAGCAGCTGACCGCCGGGCTCGCGACCTTCGACCGCGTCGTCGTCGACGGCGGTGCCATGGGCACCGCCTCGGCCATCGGCGGGCTGTCGTCGGTCACCCGGCGGGTGCAGAACGGCTTCGTCCGCTCCTACGCCCTCGCGCTGCTCGGCGGCGCCGCCCTGGTCCTCCTCGCGCTCGTGGTGGTGAGCTTCGCATGAGCATCCCCGTGCTGACGGTCCTGCTGCTGCTGCCCATCCTCGGGTCGGTCGTGGTCGCGCTGCTGCCCGCGCGTGCCGCGGCGACCGCGCCCAAGACGATCGCGCTCGGCTTCTCGCTGGTGACCCTCGTCCTCGGGGTCGGCCTCGCCGTCGCCTACGAGCCCACGGGCGGCGAGCAGTTCGTCGAGGAGGTCGAGTGGATCGGCGTCTTCGGCGCCCACTACGCCCTCGCGCTCGACGGCGTCGGCCTCGCCCTGGTCCTGCTGACCTGCATCCTCACGCCCGTGGTGATGCTGGCGTCGTGGCACGACGGCGACGAGGGTCGCTGGGGTGCCAAGGGGATGTTCGCCTGGATCCTCGCGCTCCAGGGGCTCTCGCTCGGCGTCTTCCTCGCCGTCGACGTCTTCCTCTTCTACGTCTTCTTCGAGGCGACGCTGATCCCGGTCTACTTCCTGGTGGCGGGCTACGGCGGTCCCGACCGCGTCCGCGCGGCGGTGAAGTTCCTGCTCTGGTCGCTCGCGGGCGGACTGGTCATGCTCGCCTCGGTGGTCGGCCTGTACGCCGTGTCGAGCGCGGCGGGGGAGCCGACGTACCTCGTGCGCGAGCTGGCCGAGCTCGACATCGACACCTGGGCCGGCCGCTGGATGTTCCTCGGCTTCTTCATCGCCTTCGCGATCAAGGCGCCGATGTTCCCCGTGCACACCTGGCTGCCGGACACCACGCAGCAGGCGACCCCCGGCACCTCC
>JBQGFI010000131.1:0-1602 GCA_052040065.1 Marmoricola sp. | reverse complement strand
GCCACCACCGCGCCAAGACCAACGGCGGCTGGAACTACCAGCGACAACGCGACGGCACCTACGCGTGGACCAGCCCCCAGGTCAAGACCTACACCGTCGTGTCGACCAGCAGCGCCCCCCTGGCCGTTCACGATCGCTGACCAGCGGGCGGTCGGGGCCCTTCGAGGCTCGCTGGCGCTCGCACCTCAGGGACCCGGGGTCGTGCAGGCCCTTCGAGGCTCGCTGACGCTCGCACCTCAGGGACCCGGGGTCGTGCAGGCCCTTCGAGGCTCGCTGGCGCTCGCACCTCAGGGGCCGGGCTTGTACCGAGCTCGCACCCCAGGGCCCCGGGGGTGCGGGGCTAGTTGATGATCTGGGCGCTCTCGTCGGCGGCGAGCTCGGCGATGCGGGTGCGCCAGGTCTGGAGGGCCTCCGGAGTCAGCCGGGGCCAGTCGGTCTCCTCGGCGGTCACGCGGAGCGGCTCCCGGGTGCGGAATGAGCGGGTGGGGTTGCCGGGGAACTTCTTGTCGGTGACGTTCGGGTCGTCCTCGTAGGGACCCGTGGGCTCCACGCGGTAGACCCGCGGGGCGGCGTCACCGGCCGCGAGCTCGGCCGCCAGCCCGGCGCCGTCGAGCAGCGCGGTGAAGTAGACGTGGTTCATCACCACCTCGGGCCGGTAGTTGGACCGGCGGCCCGCGACGAGCAGGTCGCCCACGCGCAGGTCGGCCTTGGTGCCGTGGAAGAACGGCCCCGGGTCCAGCTCCTCAGCCACGACCCCACCCTAGGCCGGACCCCGACCCGTGGCGAGGGCGCGCGTCGCGTCAGAGGCTCCGCACCAGGACGAGGGTGGTCCCGTGCACGGGGTCGGCCTCGGTGCGCCCGGCCTCGGTGAAGCCCAGCTTCGCCAGCACCCGCAGGGAGGCGGCGTTCCAGTCCCAGACCGTGGCCCGGAGGCGCTCGTGGCCGTGCGACCTCGCCCGGTCCAGGACCGCCCGGGCGGCCTCCGTCGCGTAGCCGCGACCCCACGCCCGTCGCAGCAGCTCGAAGGCCAGCTCCGGCTCCCGGTCGCCCAGGTCACCCTGGTCGCCCTCGACCAGGCCGCAGTACCCGATGACGTCGCCGCACCCCTTCCGCTCGACCGCGAGCAGCCCGAGCGGGCCGGGGCGATGCGTGCGGATGACCTCCTCGAGCGCCTCGACCGTGGGGTTGCCGTGCGCGTCGGGGCGGCGGTGCGGCGGCACCCGCGGGTCGCGCTCGCTCCACAGCCGGTGCTGCACGACGGCGTCGGCGACGCGCCACGGACGCAGCAGCAGCCGCTCCGTCTCGAGGACGACGTCCTCGTGCGGGCCCGGTGCGTCCTCCATGCAGGCAGTCTCGCGCCGGGGGTCGTCAGCGCACCGGGTGACCGGCAGCGGCCAGCGACTGCTTGACCTCGCCGATGCGCAGCGTGCCGAAGTGGAAGACGGTGGCGGCCAGCACGGCGTCGGCGCCCGCGTCGACGGCGGGCGGGAAGTGCTCGAGGGCGCCGGCACCGCCGCTGGCGATGACCGGGATGCCGACCTCGCGGCGTACGGCGCGGATCAGCTCGAGGTCGAAGCCGTCGGTGGTGCCGTCGGCGTCCAT
>JBQGFI010000130.1:0-2031 GCA_052040065.1 Marmoricola sp. | reverse complement strand
CCGCCAAGGCCAAGAAGGTCGGCGAGCTCGTCGGCGAGCGGGCCAAGGCCGCCGGCATCGACACCGTGGTCTTCGACCGCGGTGGCAACCGCTACCACGGCCGCGTGGCCGCCGTCGCCGAGGGAGCCCGCGAAGCCGGGCTCACCCTCTGACGGCCGACCGACCACACGAGAAGGACAGGAATCCCAACTTGCCTGGACCCCAGCGCCGAGGCGCCGGTGCCGCCACCGGCTCCGGTGGCAACGACCGCGACAACCGTCGCGGCGGCGGGCGCGACCGCGACAACCGCCGGGGCGGCGACGCCGCCGACCGGAACCAGTACGTCGAGCGGGTCGTGACCATCAACCGCGTCGCCAAGGTCGTCAAGGGCGGCCGCCGCTTCAGCTTCACCGCGCTCGTCGTGGTGGGTGACGGCGACGGCACCGTCGGCGTCGGCTACGGCAAGGCCAAGGAGGTGCCCGCGGCGATCGCCAAGGGTGTGGAGGAGGCGAAGAAGAACTTCTTCAAGGTCCCCCGCATCCTGGGCACCATCCCCCACCCCATCCAGGGTGAGGCCGCCGCGGGCGTCGTCCTGCTCAAGCCGGCCTCGCCGGGTACCGGTGTCATCGCCGGCGGCCCGGTGCGCGCCGTGCTCGAGTGCGCCGGCATCCACGACGTGCTCAGCAAGTCGCTGGGCTCGGACAACGCCATCAACATCGTGCACGCCACGGTGGCGGCCCTGAAGGGCCTCGAGCGTCCGGAGGCCGTGGCCGCGCGCCGTGGCCTGCCGCTCGAGGACGTCGCCCCCGCCGCGCTGCTGCGCGCCCGGGCAGGTGCGTGATGGCGCGGCTGAAGGTGACCCAGACCCGCTCGGAGATCGGCGGGAAGCAGAACCAGCGCGACACGCTGCGCACCCTCGGGCTCAAGCGCATCGGTGACGTGGTGGTCAAGGAGGACCGTCCCGAGATCCGCGGGATGGTCCGGACGGTCCGTCACCTCGTGACCGTCGAGGAGGTCGACTGATCATGGCGAAGAAGAAGGAGGCGGCCGAGGCCGCCGCGACCGAGGGCCACGCGCTCAAGGTCCACCACCTGCGCCCCGCCCCCGGCGCCAAGACCGCGCGCACCCGCGTGGGCCGCGGTGAGGGCTCCAAGGGCAAGAGCGCCGGTCGCGGTACCAAGGGCACCAAGTCCCGGTACCAGGTGCCGGCCGGGTTCGAGGGTGGCCAGACCCCGCTGCACATGCGGCTGCCGAAGCTGCGCGGGTTCAAGAACCCGTTCCGCACCGAGTACCAGGTCGTGAACCTGGACCGGCTCGGCGAGCTGTTCCCCGAGGGCGGCGCGGTCACCGTGGCCGACCTCGTGGCGAAGGGCGCCGTCCGCAAGGGCGAGAAGGTCAAGGTGCTCGGCACCGGCGACATCTCGGTCAAGGTCGACGTCACCGTCGACAAGGCCTCGTCCTCCGCCAAGGAGAAGATCGAGGCCGCGGGCGGGTCCGTCACCACCGCCTGACGGTCCACCCGTGTGGCCCCACCCCGGGTGGGACCCGCTGCGTGCTGCGGCCCGGCCCGCTCCCTCGTCCGGCCTCTGAGCGGTCGGGGGGAGCGGCCCGGGCCGCCGCCGCGTCAGCGGTCGGTCGCGGCGGGGTAAGGTCACTCAGCAACTGTCCAGGCCCGTCCGGGCCGTCACGGAGGACTTCACGTGCTCAGCGCATTCGTGCGGGCGTTCAAGACGCCCGACCTGCGGCGGAAGCTGCTCTTCAGCCTCGCCATCATGGCGCTGTTCCGGCTCGGGTCGTTCATCCCGACCCCGGGCGTCGACTACGGCAACGTGCAGACCTGCCTCGACCCCGCGACGTCGGGGGAGTCCAACGACCTGCTCGGCCTGGTCAACCTGTTCTCCGGCGGCGCGCTGCTCCAGCTGTCGATCTTCGCGCTGGGGATCATGCCGTACATCACGGCGAGCATCATCGTGCAGCTGCTGACGGTGGTGATCCCGCGGTTCGAGACCCTCAAGAAGGAGGGTCAGTCGGGCACCGCGAAGCTGACGCAGT
>JBQGFI010000129.1:0-4546 GCA_052040065.1 Marmoricola sp. | reverse complement strand
CTGTCGGGGCAGGTCCAGACCGTCACCGGCGGCCCGGTGGCCAGCCAGGAGGCGATCAAGGAGCTGGGCACCAACGGCGGCGGCTTCTACAACGCCAACTCCGCCCACCCCTTCGAGAACCCCACGCCGCTGTCCAACCTGCTCGAGGTCTTCCTGCTGCTGCTGGTGCCGGTCGCGCTGACCCGCACCTTCGGCCAGGTGGTCGGCGACCGGCGCCAGGGCCTGGCCGTGCTCGGCGTGATGGGCGTGCTGTGGGGAGGCGCCGTGCTCGCGGTCACGCTCCTGGAGCTGCACCACCCCGGCGCCGCCGCGCAGGCGGCCGGCGCCTCGATGGAGGGCAAGGAGGTGCGCTTCGGCGTGCCGGGGTCCTCGCTCTTCGCCGTCTCGACCACCGGCACCAGCACCGGGGCGGTCAACTCCTTCCACTCCTCCTACGGCGGGGTCGCCGGCGGCGTGCTGATCGCGCTGATGGGGCTGGGCGAGGTGGCGCCGGGCGGCGTCGGGTCGGGCCTCTACGGCATCCTCGTCCTGGCGGTCCTCACCGTCTTCGTCGCCGGTCTCATGGTCGGGCGGACGCCGGAGTACCTCGGCAAGAAGATCCGGGCCCGGGAGATGAAGCTGGTCTCCCTCTACATCCTCACGATGCCGGTCGTCGTGCTCGCCGGCACCGCGGTCGCGGTGGCGCTCCCCGGTCCCCGGGGCTCGGTCCTCAACCCCGGACCCCACGGGCTCTCCGAGATCCTCTACGCCTTCGTCTCGGCGGCCAACAACAACGGCTCGGCCTTCGCCGGCCTCTCGGCCGGCACCGACTTCTACAACGTCGCGCTGGGCCTGGCCATGCTCCTGGGCCGCTTCGTGCCGATGCTGCTCGTGCTCGCCCTGGCCGGCGCCTTCGCGGCGCAGCAGGAGGTGCCGCGCACCGCGGGCACGCTCCCCACGCACGGGCCGCTCTTCGGCTCGCTGCTCACCGGCGTGACGCTCGTCGTCGCCGGCCTCACCTTCTTCCCGGTGCTCGCGCTGGGACCGCTCGCGGAGGGACTCGCATGAGCACGACCACCACCAGCAACACCCCCGGCACCACGACCGGGAGCGGTGCGCCCGCACCGGGGCAGCAGGACCAGCGGGGCCGGCGCGCCCCCGCCAGCATCTGGGACCCGGCGGCCCTGGCCGCCGCGCTGCCCCGCGCCGTCCGCAAGCTCGACCCCCGGGTGATGGCGGCCTCGCCGGTGATGTTCGTCGTCGAGGTCGGCGCCGTCGTCGCCACCGTCAGCGCCGCCACGGACCCGAGCGTCTTCGCCTGGGTCGTCGTGGCCTGGCTGTGGCTGACGGTGCTCTTCGCCAACCTCGCCGAGGCCGTGGCCGAGGGCCGGGGCAAGGCCCAGGCCGACACCCTGCGCCAGGCGACGCGGGAGGCGCGGGCGCGACGGCTGCGCAGCGACGGCACCGAAGAGGAGGTCGCGGCCTCCGCGCTGCGCCTCGGCGACACCGTGGTCGTCGAGGCGGGCGAGGTCGTCCCCGGCGACGGCGACGTCGTCGAGGGGGTCGCCAGCGTCGACGAGTCGGCGATCACCGGGGAGTCGGCGCCGGTGATCCGGGAGTCCGGTGGCGACCGCTCGGCGGTCACCGGCGGCACCCGGGTGCTCAGCGACCGGATCGTCGTGCGGATCACCACCCGGCCCGGGGAGAGCTTCGTCGACCGGATGATCGCGCTCGTCGAGGGCGCCGACCGGCAGAAGACCCCCAACGAGATCGCGCTCAACATCCTGCTCGCGAGCCTCAGCATCGTCTTCCTGGCCGCCACCGTGACGCTGCAGCCCTTCGCGGTCTACAGCGGCGCCCGCCAGTCGACGGTGGTCCTCACGGCACTCCTGGTCTGCCTGATCCCGACCACGATCGGCGCGCTGCTCTCGGCCATCGGCCTTGCCGGCATGGACCGCCTGGTCCAGCACAACGTGCTGGCGATGTCGGGCCGCGCCGTCGAGGCCGCCGGCGACGTCGACACCCTGCTGCTCGACAAGACCGGCACGATCACCCACGGCAACCGCCAGGCGCGCGAGCTGGTGCCGGTGCCCGGGGTCGACGCGGCCGAGCTGGCCCGGGCCGCCGAGCTCGCCAGCCTGGCCGACGAGACCCCCGAGGGGCGCTCGGTCGTCGACCTCGCGCGCACCGCCCACGGCGTGCCCGTCCGCAGCACGCAGGACGTGCCGGACGCCCGCTTCGTGGAGTTCACCGCGCAGACCCGGATGTCGGGCGTCGACCTCGACGGCCACGAGATCCGCAAGGGCGCGGCCAGCGCCGTGGCGGCCTGGGTGCGCGAGCACGCCGGCCAGGTCGGGGAGGAGGTCGACCAGGTCGTGGAGCGGATCTCGCGCGCCGGGGGCACGCCCCTGGTCGTCGCCGAGGCACGCGACGGCGCGGCGCGCGTGCTCGGCGTCATCAGCCTCGAGGACGTCGTCAAGGACGGCATGGTCGAGCGCTTCGCCCAGCTGCGGGCGATGGGCATCCGCACCGTCATGATCACCGGCGACAACGCGCTCACCGCCCGGGCGATCGCGCAGGAGGCGGGGGTCGACGACTTCCTCGCCGAGGCCACCCCCGAGGACAAGATGCGCCTGATCCGCCAGGAGCAGGAGGGCGGCCGCCTGGTCGCGATGACCGGCGACGGCACCAACGACGCGCCCGCCCTGGCGCAGGCCGACGTCGGGGTGGCGATGGCCAGCGGGACGGCCTCGGCCAAGGAGGCCGGCAACATGGTCGACCTCGACTCCGACCCGACCAAGCTCATCGAGGTCGTGGGCATCGGCAAGCAGCTGCTCATCACCCGCGGGGCGCTGACGACCTTCTCGATCGCCAACGACGTGGCCAAGTACTTCGCCATCATCCCGGCGATGTTCGCCGGGGTGTACCCGGGCCTGGCCACCCTCGACGTGATGCGGCTCTCGAGCCCGGAGTCGGCCATCCTCTCCGCGGTCGTCTTCAACGCGCTCATCATCGTCGCCCTCGTGCCGCTCGCCCTGCGCGGCGTCGGCTACGCGCCGGCGTCCGCCTCCTCGCTGCTGCGGCGCAACCTGCTCCGGTACGGCATCGGTGGCCTGGTGGCCCCCTTCGTCGGCATCAAGCTGATCGACCTGCTCGTCTCCCAGATCCCCGGCATCGCGTGAGGACCGCCTGATGACCACCACCGCTCCCTCCCCGCACCCGACCCCGCGCCCGACCTCGTCCCGACGGCGCCGTGGCCGACCGCTCGGCCAGCTCGGCGTCGCCGTGCGCGCCGTGCTCCTCGCCACGCTCGTGCTCGGCCTCGCCTACCCGCTGCTCGTCACGGGCGTGGCCCGGCTCGCCTTCCCGGATCGCGCCGGGGGCTCGCTGCTCGAGCGCGACGGCGTCGTGGTCGGCTCCGCGCTGCTGGGCCAGGACCCCGGTGAGGACCCGGCGTACTTCTGGGGCCGTCCGTCGGCCGGCGGCCACGACCCGCTTGCGACCGGCGCCAGCAACCTGGCGCAGGACAACCCGGAGCTGCTCGCGCAGGTCGTGGAGCGCCGGGCGCGCGTCGCGGCGGCCGACGGCGTCGACCCGGCCGACGTCGCGCCCGACGCGCTGCTCGCGAGCGGGTCGGGGCTCGACCCCCACGTCAGTCCGGCGTACGCCGCCCAGCAGGTCGCCCGCGTGGCCCGCGAGCGCGGGCTCCCCGAGCGGGAGGTGCGCGCACTCGTGGCCGACCACACCGAGGGCCGGACCCTGGGCGTGCTGGGCGAGCCCCGCGTCGCGGTGCTGCCGCTGAACCTGGCACTCGACGACCTGACCCGGTGAGCCGGGGGCAGGATGGTGCCGTGAACGACGCACGCACCCGCGGGAGGCTCCGGGTCTACCTCGGCGCCGCCCCCGGCGTCGGCAAGACCTACGCCATGCTCGGCGAGGGCCGCCGCCGGCTCGAGCGCGGCACCGACGTCGTCGTCGGCTTCGTGGAGTGCCACGGTCGGCCGCACACCGAGGAGATGCTCGAGGGGCTCGAGGTGGTGCCGCGGCGCAGGTCGCACTACCGCGGCGCCGACTGGGAGGAGATGGACGTCGACGCCGTGCTGGCCCGACGGCCCCGGCTCGCCCTGGTCGACGAGCTCGCGCACACCAACGTGCCCGGCTCCCGCCACGCCAAGCGCTGGCAGGACGTGGAGGAGCTGCTCGACGCGGGCATCGACGTGATCACGACCGTCAACGTGCAGCACCTCGAGTCGGTCAACGACGTTGTGGAGAAGATCACCGGCGTGCCGCAGCGCGAGACGGTGCCGGACTCGGTGGTGCGCGCCGCCGACCAGATCGAGCTGCGCGACATGACCGCCGAGGCGCTGCGACGACGGCTCGCCCACGGCAACGTCTACGCGCCCGAGAAGGTCGACGCCGCCCTGGCCCACTACTTCCGGGCCGGCAACCTCAACGCGCTGCGCGAGCTGGCGCTGCTGTGGACCGCCGACCGCGTCGAGGACGCGCTGGCCAGCTACCGCCAGCAGCACGACATCACCGGCACCTGGGAGACCCGCGAGCGGGTGGT
>JBQGFI010000128.1:0-8770 GCA_052040065.1 Marmoricola sp. | reverse complement strand
CCGCAGTAGGGCTGGCTCTTGCGCAGGTCCCACGGGTAGCCCGTGGAGCGCAGCACCGGGCCGGTGATGCCGAGGGCCAGGCAGCCGGCCAGGTCGAGGTGGCCGACGCCGTCGAGGCGCGCCTTGAAGATCGGGTTGGCGTTGCAGAGGGCGGCGTACTCGGGCAGCCGCTTCTTCATCAGCTTGACGAAGTCGCGGATCTCGTCGAGCGCCCCGGCCGGCAGGTCCTGGGCGACGCCCCCGGGCCGGATGAAGGCGTGGTTCATGCGCAGCCCGGTGATCAGCTCGAAGAGGTCGAGGACCAGCTCGCGCTCGCGGAAGCCCACCGTCATGACGGTGAGCGCGCCTATCTCCATGCCGCCGGTGGCGATTCAGACCAGGTGGGAGGAGAGCCGGTTGAGCTCCATGAGCAGGACCCGCATGACCTGGGCCTTCTCCGGCACGTCGTCCTCGATGTCGAGCAGCCGCTCGACGCCCAGCGCGTAGGTCGCCTCGTTGTAGAAGGGGCTCAGGTAGTCCATCCGGGTGCAGAAGGTGGTGCCCTGCACCCAGGTGCGGAACTCCATGTTCTTCTCGATGCCGGTGTGCAGGTAGCCGATGCCGCAGCGGGCCTCGGTGACGGTCTCGCCCTCGAGCTCCAGGATCAGCCGCAGCACCCCGTGGGTGGAGGGGTGCTGGGGACCCATGTTGACCACGACCTTGTCGTCGTGCTCCTCGGCCAGGCCCTCGGTGATCGAGTCCCAGTCCTGGCCGGTGACGGTGAAGACCCGCCCCTGGCTGGTCTCCGCGCCGGCGGCGTAGGCGTCCTGTGTCATCAGTGGTAGGCCCTTCGGGTGTCGGGCGGCGGGATGGTGCCGCCCTGCGCCCGGAGGGCGCCAGACGGTGCGGTGTCCTTGCGCTGGGGGTGGCCGGGCCAGTCGTGCGACGTGTCGAGGCGCATCAGTTGTAGGCCCTTCGGGTGTCGGGCGGCGGGATGGTGCCGCCCTTGTACTCCACGGGGATCCCGCCCAAGGGGTAGTCCTTGCGCTGGGGGTGGCCGGGCCAGTCGTCCGGCATCTGGATGCGGGTGAGGGCCGGGTGGCCGTCGAAGACGATGCCGAAGAAGTCGAAGGCCTCGCGCTCGTGCCAGTCGGCGGTCGGGTAGGTCGACACCACGCTCGGCACGTGCGGGTCGGCGTCGGGGCAGGTCACCTCGAGGCGGATCCGGCGGTTGTGGGTCATCGAGAGCAGGTGGTAGACGACGTGCAGCTCGCGCCCGGTGTCGTCGGGGTAGTGCACGCCGCTGAGCGAGGCGCACAGCTCGAAGCGCAGCCGGACGTCGTCGCGCAGCTGTCGCGCCAGCGCCGCCAGGTGCTCGCGGCGCACGAAGAACGTGATCTCGCCCCGGTGCACCACGACCTTCTCGTACGGCGCGCCGATGCCCTCGTCGGCGGCGACCTCGGCCAGCGCGGCGGCGACCTCGTCGAACCAGCCGCCGTACGGCGCCTCGGTGCCGCCGGGCATCGCGACCTCGCGCACCAGGCCGCCGTAGCCGGAGGTGTCGCCGGTGCCGCGCACGCCGAACATGCCCTGCCGGCGTCCGAGCGGCTCGGCGCCGCCGGCCCCGGGCGGCGGGGTGTTCTCCGGCAGCCGCGACGTGACGTCGGGCTCGGTGCGGGCCGGGCGGCCGTTCTCGGTGGTGGACTCCTGGTCGCTCACCGCATGAGCCCCTTCATCTGGCTGGTGGGCGCGGCGTTGAGCGCGGCGGTCTCCTGCTCCACGATCTCGGCGGCGCGGTGGGCGCCGAGCTTGGTCGCCTGCACCTGGTCGTGGAGCTTGAGGATGGCGTCGATCAGCATCTCGGGGCGCGGCGGGCACCCGGGCAGGTACATGTCGACGGGCACCACGTGGTCGACGCCCTGCACGATGGCGTAGTTGTTGAACATGCCGCCCGAGCTGGCGCAGACGCCCATCGCGAGCACCCACTTGGGCTCGGCCATCTGGTCGTAGATCTGGCGGAGCACCGGGGCCATCTTCTGGCTGACGCGGCCGGCGACGATCATCAGGTCGGCCTGGCGCGGGCTCGCGCGGAAGACCTCCATGCCGAAGCGCGCCAGGTCGTACTTCGGTCCGCCGCTGGTCATCATCTCGATGGCGCAGCAGGCCAGGCCGAAGGTGGCGGGCCAGAAGGACGCCTTGCGCATGTAGCCGGCGACGCCCTCGACGGTGGTCAGGAGCACCCCGCTGGGGAGCTTCTCCTCGATTCCCACTGGTTCGGTCCCTCCGGGGAGTGGTGCGTGACTGGGGCGGTGTCGGGGGGTCGGCCGGGACTCAGTCCCAGTCGAGGCCCCCGCGCTTGAACTCGTAGACGTAGGCGATGGTGATGTTGACCAGGAAGAGCAGCATCGCGAGGAAGCCGAAGACGGCCAGCTCGTCGAAGTAGATCGCCCACGGCACGAGGAACATGATCTCGACGTCGAAGATGATGAAGGTCATCGCGACGGTGTAGTACTTCACCGGGATGCGCCCGCCGCCGTGCGCCTGCGGGGTCGGCTCGATGCCGCACTCGTAGGAGTCGAGCTTGGCGCGGTTGTAGCGCGCCGGCCCGGTCAGCGAGCTGACCACGACCGAGAAGACGGCGAAGCCGAGCGCCAGGACCATCAGCGCCAGGATCGGCGTGTAGAGCTCCATGGTCCTCCCTCGTCACGACACTGCTCGGAACACTGCGCTCGTGCACTCGTGAAATGCTTCACGAAGTCCGGCGGCCACCCAGCATAGAGGCCTGCGTCACATCCCGCGAACCCCCCTCCGGGGGTGTCGTACCCGGTCTGACCTGCAGATTTAACTCACGGCCGCGTTGCGTAAATCCTC
Source organism: Marmoricola sp. (assembly GCA_052040065.1). GTDB lineage: Bacteria > Actinomycetota > Actinomycetes > Propionibacteriales > Nocardioidaceae > Marmoricola. The sequence goes on along the minus strand of JBQGFI010000128.1, from coordinate 5,920 downwards.
GGGCTCAGGCGGTGGCCCGGTGCAGCGCCACGATGCCGCCGGAGAGGTTCTGCCACTCCACCTCGCGCCACCCCGCCTCGGCGAGCCGTGCGGCCAGGGCCGGCTGGTCGGGCCAGGAGCGGATCGACTCGGCCAGGTAGACGTAGGCGTCCGGGCTGGAGGACACGGCGCGCGCCACCGGCGGCAGCGCCCGCATCAGGTACTCGACGTAGACGGTGCGGAAGGGCGCCCACGTGGGGCTGCTGAACTCGCAGACCACCAGCCGTCCCCCGGGCCGCACCACGCGCCGGATCTCGCGCAGGCCGGCGTCGGGGTCGACCACGTTGCGCAGCCCGAAGCTGATGGTGGCGGCGTCGAAGGAGTCGTCGGCGAAGGGCAGCCGGGTGGCGTCGCCGGCGGTGAAGGGCAGCGAGGGCCGCGCCTGCTTGCCGACGCGCAGCATCCCGACCGAGAAGTCGCACGGCACCACGTGGGCGCCCTGCTCGGCGAAGGGCACCGAGGAGGTGCCCGTGCCGGCGGCGAGGTCGAGCACGCGCATGCCGGCGCGCGGGCCGACGGCGCGCAGCACGGCGCGGCGCCAGCGCCGGTCCTGGCCGAGCGAGAGCACGTCGTTGGTGACGTCGTAGCGCTTGGCGACGGCGTCGAACATCGCCTGCACCTCGTCGGGGCGCTTGTCCAGGCTCGCTCGGGTCACGTGGCGAAGCGTAGGCGGGCGCGCGGAACCCGTGAGAACCGCGGGGCGTCGTACCAGCAGAAACCATCCCTGCTCGGAGAGGATGTGCCCATGTCCCGCAGCTTCCCCTGGGGCACCTCGGTGATGGTCGCGCTGGTGCTCCTCGCCACCAGTGCCGTCGGCTTCGCGCTCACCCACCAGGTGGGTGGCACCTCGGCGCGGGCGGCGCAGGCGGCGCAGTCGGCGCCGCCGAGCGCCTCCCCGTCGGCGACGCCCCCGCCCTCGGCCGCGCCCGTGCGCACGCCGGAGCGGTGGAGCGGCAGCCGGGCGTCGACCCGGCCCGCGCCGCTGCCCGCCGTGCGGCCCTACGCCGTGCCGGCGCCGGGCCCGCGCCTGCTGGGTCCCGGCGACGACTCCGCCGAGGTCAGGGAGCTGCAGTCGCGGCTGCGCCAGATCGCCTGGGTCTACGGCGACGTCGACGACCAGTACGACGCCACGCTCACCGAGGCCGTGCGCGGCTTCCAGGACAAGCGCCGCCTCGCCGAGACCGGCTACGTCGACCAGCGCACGATGGACCGGCTGCTGGCGATGACCCGCGAGCCCACCGCCGACGAGCTCGCCAACCGCTTCCCCGGCGACGTGGAGACCGACGCCGCGCTCGACGCGCGCTGCCTCACCGGGCGGGTGCTGTGCGTCGACAAGTCCAGCAGCACGCTGCGCTGGGTCGTCGACGGACAGGTGCGCAAGACGGTGGCGGTGCGCTTCGGCTCGGAGTACACCCCCACCCGGGAGGGTGTGTTCTCGGTGCGCTCGAAGTCGCGCGACCACGTGTCCTCGATCTACGACACCCCGATGCCCTTCGCGATGTTCTTCTCCGGCGGGCAGGCCGTGCACTACTCCGCCGACTTCGCCGCCCGGGGCTACGCCGGCGCCTCGCACGGCTGCGTCAACGTGCGCGACCTGCCCGGCATCACGTGGCTCTTCGACCAGGTGCAGGTGGGTGACGCGGTGGTCGTCTACTGGTCCTGTGGTCGTTGAGTCGTTGGGGTGACGAGCGACCGGGTCTCCGAGGCGCCGGCCGCCCGCCTCGTGGCCCGCACCGTCGAGCTCGACGTCGCCTCGCTGCCCGAGGACCTGCTCACGCTGCTGCCGGCCCCCGCTCCCGGGGAGCAGCCCACCGCCTGGGTACGCCGCGGCGAGGGCATCGTGGCGTGGGGCGAGGCCGCGCGCGCCGACACCGCCGGCCCGGATCGCTTCGAGACGGCCGCGCAGTGGTGGCGCGAGACCGCGGCCGCCGCGGTCGTGCGCGACGACGTCGACCTGCCCGGGTCGGGGCTGGTGTGCCTGGCGAGCTTCGGCTTCGCCGCCGAGCCGGGCGACAGCGTGCTCGTCGTGCCCCGCGTGGTCGTCGGACGACGCGGCGGGCGCGCCTGGCTCACCGTCACCGCCCCCGACGAGCTCGCTCCGCTGCCCTCGCTGGCCCCCTCGGCCGAGCCCCCCTCCCCCCGTGGCCTGACCTTCGCCGACGGCGCGATGAGCGGCGCGGCGTGGGAGTCGGTCGTCGCCGACGCGGTGTCGCGGATCGCCGCCGGCGACCTGGAGAAGGTGGTCCTGGCCCGCGACCTGCTCGCCACGCTCGACGACGACCTCGACGTGCGCTGGCCGCTGCGGCGCCTGGCCGCCGACTACCCGATGTGCTGGACCTTCCACGTCGACGGCCTCTTCGGCGCGACGCCCGAGCTGCTGGTGCGCCGCGAGCGCGGCCTGATCACCTCGCGGGTGCTCGCCGGCACCATCCGGCGCACCGGCGACGTGTCCCGCGACGCCGCCCTCGCGGGGCAGCTCGCGCGCTCCTCCAAGGACCTCGAGGAGCACGAGTACGCCGTGCGCTCGGTCGCCGAGTCGCTCGCGCCGTACTGCTCCTCGACCAACGTGCCCGAGGTGCCCTTCGTGCTGCACCTGCCCAACGTGATGCACCTGGCGACCGACGTCACCGGCGTCACGCACGACCACGAGTCGGGGGGCGAGCCCGACCCGGCGGCGCTCCTCCTGCTGGCCTCCGCGCTGCACCCCTCGGCCGCGGTCGGCGGCACCCCCACGGCCGCCGCGGTCGACCTCATCTCCGAGCTCGAGGGCATGCACCGCGACCGCTACGCCGCGCCGGTCGGCTGGCTCGACGCGCACGGCGACGGCGAGCTCGGCATCGCGCTGCGCTCCGCCCACGTCTCCGGCCGCACCGTGCGGCTCTTCGCCGGCTGCGGCATCGTGGCCAGCTCCGACCCCGAGGCCGAGCTGGCCGAGGCCCAGGCGAAGTTCCTCCCGGTCCGCGACGCCCTCTCGGGGTCGTAGCGGCGTCACCGCCTCCGGTCAGCGGCGGCGGTCCGGCGCCAGGTGGGAGAGGTGCATCGGGGTGGGGTCGGGATCGTCGAGCCGGACCTCCTCGTGCTCGCGCTCGCGCACGGCGCGCTTGATCTGCTGCAGGTTGTTGCGCAGCAGGTCGGAGACGAGCTCGTCCATGCGCGGGTCGCCCAGCATCTCGATCAGCACCCGCAGCGTGGTCTCGGTGACCTGGCCGACGATGGCGTCGTAGCCGGGCAGCCGGTTGACCACGCGCGAGGCGGGGTCGTCACGGACCTTCTCGCGGACCAGCTCGATCAGCTCGTCGTGGTTCTCCACCAGCGCGGCCGAGATGTTCTTGGTGTAGTGGCCGGTGGCGATGACGTCGGCCACCTCGTCGAGGACCGCGACCGTGATGGGCCGCTTGACCACGTCGATGGCGCGCTCGCGGACGCGGTTGATCCGGTGGACCACCCAGGGCGTGCGCAGGCCGCGGCGCACCAGCGCCCGGGTGAGCAGGCCGGAGACCACGAGGAGGACCAGCAGGACCAGGAGCGTGAGCCACACCAGCTCGCTCACCGAGCGGTCCTGCAGCCAGGCGACCACGCCCCTCAGACCTCCACGTCGGCGCCGGGGGCGAGCCGGGTGTAGCTGCCGCCCTGCTCGCCCAGGAAGCGCTCGAGGTGGGTGGTCACGACCTTGTGGCCGGTCTCGCTGTAGATCGCGTCGTGGATGCCGACGTTGCGCGGCGCGCCGACGGCCCGGGCGAAGTCGATCGCCTCGGAGATCTTCAGCCACGGGGCGCTCACGGGGAGCAGCAGCAGGTCGACCGGCCGGTCGGGCACCGTGAGGGCGTCGCCGGGGTGGAAGACGGTGGTGCCCTCGACCTCGAGCAGGAAGCCGCTGTTGTCGAAGTGGGGCAGGTCGGGGTGGATCACGGCGTGCTTCTCACCGACCACCTCCACGGCGACACCGACGTCGAGCCGGTCACCGGGGCCCACGACGTGCAGCTGCGCGCCGAGCTCGGGGTCGGCCTCGCGCACCTGCGCGGCGACCGCCGCGATGGTGTGGACCGGCGCCTGCGCGCGGCGCAGGTGGTCGGCGGTCCAGTGGTCGGGGTGCTCGTGGGTCACCAGCACCGCGGTGGCACCCTCGACCGCCTCGTCCTGCTCGGTGAAGGCGCCGGGGTCGATGACCACCACGGAGTCTCCCGACTCGATCCGCACGCAGGCATGGCCGAACTTGGTGATCCGCATGGGGAGGAGCGTAGCCAGCCGGTCAGCCGGTGAGCTGGTCGACGAAGCACCAGCGCCAGTCCTCGCCGGGCTCCGCCGAGCGCATCACCTCGTGCCCGGTCTGCTGGAAGTGGCGCGAGGCGTGCCGCTCCGGGGAGGAGTCGCAGCAGGCGACGTGGCCGCAGCTCACGCACATCCGCAGGTGGACCCAGGCGGTGCCCTCGCGGCGGCAGTCGCCGCACTCCCCGGGGGTGTCGGGGGAGACGGCGGGAGGGACCTGCCGGAGGTGCTCGCAGTCACCCTCCAGGTGCGTCGCCGTCGCGGCGTGCACGCGGTCGCGCTCGGCCACGCTGTAGGCCAGCATCGACTCCTCGACGTCGAGCATGGCCAGCACCTCGGCCACCACCTCGTGCGGCACCGTGCCGGTGCTGCGCACCTCCAGCACCGCCGACCGCTCGACGTCGATCATCTCCTGGCGCCAGCGGGCGTAGATGTCGCTGGGGTTCTCCTGCTGCTGCGGCCCGACCCGCTCCCACGCGGCGAAGTCGCGTCGCTCGACCTTGTCGCGGATGGTGTCGGCGACGTGGTGCGGGTCGTCGACGGCCAGCTCCTCGAGCCGGGCCAGGCCCGCCTGCGAGGCCCGGTGGAGCAGGTTGGCGCGGGCCAGGGCGTCGGACGCCGGGTCGGGCGAGGGCGCCTGGAGCCGCCGGGCCACCCAGGGCAGCGTGGCCCCCTGGCCCAGCAGCGTGCCGAAGGCGACGGTGAAGGCGACCAGCAGCAGCACGTCGCGGTACGGCGCGTCCTCCGGGATCACGAAGGCCGCCGCCAGCGTCACGACGCCGCGCATGCCCGCCCAGCCGACCAGGAAGGTGAAGCTGCGCGGTGGCTTGCGGCCGCTGGGCAGTCGCTTCATGAGGAGCATCCGGGAGCTGAAGACCCAGGCGAGCCGTACCACCACCACCGCGACCAGCGTGGCCGCGCAGACGGTGAGCACGCGTCCGGGGGCGGCCTCGCCCCCGAAGGCGTCGCGGATGATGCTGTCGGCCTGCAGGCCGATCAGCAGGAAGACCGCGCTCTCGAGCAGGAACTGGATGCTGCGCCAGTTGATGCTCTCGGCGATCCGCGACTGCGCGCGCTGCAGCACGGGGGCACGGTGACCGAGGAGCAGGCCGACCACGACGACCGCGACCACGCCGCTGGGGTGGCTGTAGTGGTCGGGGCCGGTCGGCACGTGGATCTCCTCCGCCACGACGTAGGCCGCGAAGGGCGTCACGAGCCCGAGCGCCGTGTCGACGGGGACCTGGGTGACGTGGCGGCGCGCGGAGCCGATGACGAGGTAGAAGAGCAGGCCGACAACCACGCCGCCCACGGCCGCGACCAGGAAGTCGAGCCCGACGACGAACCACGCCAGCGACGCGACCCCGGCGGCGATCGCGGTGTTGAGCGCCACGAGGGCGGTGGCGTCGTTGAGCAGCGACTCGCCCTCCAGGATGGTCACGACGCGCCGCGGCAGTCCGATCCTTCGGCCGATGGCCGTCGCCGCCACTGCGTCCGGCGGCGCCACGACGGCGCCGATCGCGAGCGCCGCCCGCCACCCCACCCCGGGCAGCAGGGCGTGCACGAGCCCGCCCACCGCGACCGTGGTCGCGATGACGACGCCCACCGAGAGCAGCAG
>JBQGFI010000127.1:0-10046 GCA_052040065.1 Marmoricola sp. | reverse complement strand
GAGCAGGCCGCCTGCCTGCCGACCGCCTGGCTCACGGCCTACCGGATGCTCTTCACCCAGGGCGGGCTCCGTGCCGGCGACACCGTGCTGGTCCAGGGCGCCGGCGGCGGGGTCGCCACCGCGGCGATCGTCCTGGCCCGTGCCGGTGGGCTGCGCGTGCTCGCGACGAGCCGCGACGAGGACAAGCGGACCAAGGCCCTGGAGCTGGGGGCGCACGAGGTCTTCGAGTCGGGCGCCCGGCTGCCGGTCAAGGTCGACGGGGTGATCGAGACCGTCGGCAAGGCCACCTGGTCCCACTCGATCCGCTCGCTGCGACCCGGCGGGGTGCTGGTCACCAGCGGCACCACCAGCGGACCCGACCTCGACGACGCCGAGCTCACCCGGATCTTCTTCCTGCAGCTGCGGGTGGTCGGCTCCACCATGGGCACGCGCAGCGAGCTGGCCGGCCTCGTCACGCTGCTCGACGCGAGCGGCCAGGCGCCCGTGATCGACCGGGTGCTGCCGATGGAGCAGGCCGCGGAGGGCTTCGCGGCCATGGCCGCCGGCGACGTCTTCGGCAAGATCGTCTTCACCCGGTGAGCCGGTCGCGCACGCACCTGCTCACCGGGGCCGGCTCCGGCATCGGTGAGGTGCTGGCCGACCGGCTCCACGAGCGCGGTGACGTGCTGGTGCTGCTCGCCCGCTCCGAGGCACGCGCCCAGGAGCTGCGCGCGCGGTGGCCCGGCTCGACGACCGTGGTCGGCGACCTCGAGCGCCCGGCGTCGCTGGCCGACCTCGACCTCCCCGACCGGCTCGACGCGGTGGTGCACTCCGCCGGCGTCGTCGGCCTGGGCACGGTCGCCGAGCTCGACGTGGAGTCGTGGCAGCGGCAGCTGACCGTCAACCTGGTCGGCGCCGCCGAGCTCACCAGGCTCACGCTGCCCGCCGTGCGGGCGGCGGCGGGCACCTACGTCTTCGTCAACTCCGGCGCGGGCCTCAACGCCCGCCCCGGCTGGGGGGCCTACGCCGCGTCGAAGCACGGGCTGAAGGCCCTCGCCGACGCCCTGCGGCAGGAGGAGCAGGAGCACGGCGTGCGGGTCACCTCGCTCTACCCCGGCCGTGTGGCGACGCCGATGCAGGAGCAGGTGCACGAGGCGGAGGGCGCGGCGTACGACCCCAGCGCGTGGATCCAGCCCGCGACGGTCGCCGACGCCGCGCTGCACGTGCTCGACCTGCCGCGCGACGCCACCGTGCCCGACCTCAAGCTCAGCCGGCCGTGAGCGGCTCCGGCGCTGTGCCGCCGGAGCGGACCCTCGGGGGCCGGGGGAGGTGGGCCGAGGTCGCGGCGTACGCCGCCCTGGCCGTGGGGGCGGGGCTGCTCGCCGCCCTCGTGCGCACCCTCGACGCCGAGCTGCCCGCCATGCGGGCGCTCTTCTGGTACGCCGTGGTCGGCGCCGTCGCCTCGGCGCTGCTGAGCCTGGCCCTCGCGGTCACCCGCCGGCTGCCGACCCTGGAGGAGGGCACGATCGGCGGCAGGTCCGGCTCGGTCGTGCGCGCGTGGGGGCCGCACTGGTGGTTCTCCAGGGCGATGGACCTCGCCCTGGTCGTGCTCGGTGTCGTGCTCGTCGTGCTGGGCTCGCGGGCCGCCACCGACGCGCTGGTGTGGATGCTCTCGCCGGCGCTCGTGGCCGCGTGGTCCGCCGGGCTGGTGGTGCTCGCGCTCACCGGTCGCCGCAACCGCGAGGCGCTCTGGGTCACCGAGGAGCGGCTGGTGCACGAGTCGCGCCGCGGGCGCCGCTCCGTCGCCGTGGTCGACGTCGAGCGGGTGTGGGCCGGGTCGCGCTCCGAGACGCTCCTGGTGCGCTCCGAGCGACCGGTCGACGTCGAGACCCGCTGCCCGGGTCTGTGGGGCGGCCGTCGTCCGCGACGGCCCGACCGGGTGCTCGCCGTCGACTGCTCGCTGATGGGGCACGCCGCCGCCGACCTCGCCGGCTGGCTGCAGGACGTGGTGGGGGTGAGCGCCACCGGCGCCTCCGTGGCGGAGCGCCGTCGTCGCCGGCGGCCTCGCCGGGGCTGAGAGGCGCACCGCCGTCGGGCCGGCCGACGAGCCCGCCCGGTAACTCGCTCGCGCCAAGCCCCACGGGCGGGGAATGATCGCGGAGGTCGATGAGTTCGGCCCAGGACGACGGTCTGCTCCTGCGTGACCGTGAACGTGACCAGCGAGCAGCAAGGACCACCCATGCGAGCGGGCGACGCCCAGACCACCGACCTCGACGGCCGCGCCGGCTCCGGTGAGGAGACCCGCGACTACGGCGTGCTGCGCTGGCTCGTGGCCGCCACCTTCGTGGTGATCCTCAACGAGACCACGATGGTCAACGCGATCCCGGCCCTGATGGCCGACTTCGACGTCGACGCCTCCGCGGCCCAGTGGCTCACGACCGTCTTCATGCTCACGATGGCCGTGGTCATCCCGACCACCGGCTGGCTGCTGCAGCGGCTGCGCACCCGGCAGGTCTTCGCCCTGGCGATGACCACCTTCAGCATCGGCACGCTGGCGGCGGCGCTGGCCCCGACCTTCGCGGTGCTGCTGGTGGCCCGCGTCGTGCAGGCGAGCGGCACGGCGGTGATGCTGCCGCTGCTGATGACCACGCTGATGTCGATCGTCCACGAGTCCGACCGCGGCCGGGTGATGGGCAACGTCACCCTCGCGATCTCGGTCGCCCCCGCGCTCGGCCCCACCGTCTCCGGATTCGTGCTCCAGGAGCTGTCGTGGCGGTGGATCTTCCTGCTCGTGCTGCCGATCGCCGGCGTGATCACCGCGGTCGGACTGCGCCACCTGGTCGACGTCGGCGAGACCGGTCCGCACCCGCTCGACCTGGTCAGCGTCGCGCTGGCGGCGATCGGCTTCGGCGGCCTGGTCTACGGCCTCAGCGAGCTCGGCGAGGGCGCCGGCGGCGGTACGGCGTACGTCGCCGCGGCGGCCGGCGTGGTCGGCGTGGCCGTCTTCGTGCTGCGCCAGCGGGTCCTGGCGCGCTCGGCGGAGCCGCTGCTCGACCTGCGCACGCTGCGGATCCCCACCTACGCGCTGTCGCTGGCCGCGATGGCGCTGGGCTTCATGTCGATGCTCGGCGCGATGATCCTGCTGCCGCTGCACCTGCAGGAGCAGCGGGGTCTCAGCCCGCTCGCGACCGGTCTGCTGGTGATGCCGGGCGGTGTCGCGATGGGACTGCTCGGGCCCCGGGTCGGCCGGCTCTACGACCGGCTCGGCCCCCGCCCCCTCGTGATCCCCGGTGCGGTGGGCCTGCTGGCGGCCCCGGCCGGCCTCGCGCTGCTGCTGCCCCACCTCCCGACCTGGGGCCTGCTGGTGCTGCACGTCCTGCTGATGGTGAGCCTGGCCGGCCTCTTCACGCCGCTGTTCACGATGGGCCTGGGCTCGCTGCCGCCGCACCTGTACTCGCACGGCAGCTCGCTGCTGGGCACGCTGCAGCAGGTGGCCGGCGCCGTCGGCACCGCGGCGGCCATCTCGGTGATGACCGCGCGCACCGCTGCGGTGCTGCAGGCGGGGGGGAGCGAGCACGACGCGGGCGTCGAGGGCATCCGGTGGGCCTTCGGCAGCGGGGCAGTGGTCGGCGTCGTGACGCTGGTCGTCGTCATCGCCCTCGTCCGGCACCGCGGGCGGGTCGACGCCGTGGCCGAGGCCGCCTGAGCCTGCGGCTGTCTCAGTCGGCGCGGGAGCGCCACTGCAGGCCGCCGACGAGCAGCATCCGCAGCTGGGTCCGGGCGCGGTCCGCGACCTCGGCCTCCTCGTCCGGGGGCGCGCTGAGCAGCGCCTCGGTGATGCCGACCATGAGCGTGACGACCAGGTTGGAGAGCACCGCCACGTCCTCGCGCGTCCAGGTCGCGGGCACCAGCCGGGCGAGGTCGGTGGCCAGCTCGCGCTCGACCAGCTCGATCTGGTGGCGGATCGCCTCGCGGACGGCGGGCGGACCCGCCCGCCGCTCCCGGGCGATGAACTCGAAGTGGGCGTGGCGCTCGCGGGTGTGCTCGACCAGCACGCTGACCGACTGGTCGATGATGTCGCGGAACTTCGGGTCGGTCGCGCGGACGTCGCGCAGCATCGCGCGCAGCGAGGCGAAGGAGTCCTCGACCAGCGCCAGCCCGAGGTCCTCGATGGAGTCGAAGTGGCGGTAGAAGGCGGTCGGCACGATGCCGACCTCCTTGGCCACCGCGCGCAGCGAGAGCGCGACCAGGCTGCTGTCCTCGCAGAGGGTCAGGGCGGCCTCGACGATGGCGCGACGGGTGCGCTCCTTGCGCTCCCCCCGCGACTCCGGCCGGACTGGTGCGCCCGTGCCGTGCCCCCCGGGGCCGCCCGCCGCGACCGCTGGTGTCATGAAAGGAGCATATGGCCCCGTCAGGAGGTGGGGTCGGCCGCGTGCGCGGGCGCCGCGTCGTCGGCTCGGTGCACGAGCCGTCCGTCGAGGTAGACACGACGCACCCGCTCGCGCAGCCCGCGCACGTCGCCGGGATCCCCGTCGACGACGACGAGGTCGGCGCGCTGACCCGGCCTGATCCGGCCACGGTCGGCGCCGACGCCGAGCAGGTCGGCGGCGGAGCCCGTGGTCGCGGCGAGGGCGTCGAGCGGGGAGAGGCCGGCCTCGGTCATCAGGGCCAGCTCCTCGAGGTTGGTGCCGTGGGGGCCGACGCCGCAGTCGGTGCCCATCGCGATCCGCACCCCCGCCTGGTGGGCCAGCCGCACGCTCGCGACGTGCGCCTCGGCGACCTCGTGGGCCTTCTCCACGGCCGCGCGCGGGATCGGCACGCCCGCGTCGGCCGCGGCGACCACCGCGCGGGGGGCGTGCAGCGTCGGCACCAGCCAGGTGCCGTGCTGCACCATCAGGTCGACGGTCTCGTCGTCGAGGTAGATGCCGTGCTCGATCGAGCGGACGCCGTTGCGCACGGCCGCCCGGATCCCCTCGGTGCCCTGGGCGTGCGCCATCACCTCGATGCCCGCGGCGTGGGCCTCGGCGACCATCTCCTGGATCTCGTCGTCCCGGAAGTGCGCGTGGCGGGGGTCGTCGTTGGGGGAGAGCACCCCACCGGTCGTGGCCACCTTGATGACGTCGGCGCCGGCCCGCACCAGCTCGCGCACCCGCTGCCGCACGGCGTACGGCCCGTCGACGAGGCCGCTGGGGCGCCCCGGGTGGGTGACCATGAAGGGCGCCTCGCCACCGCACACGTGCCAGTCGTCACCGTGGCCGCCGGTCTGGCTGAGCATGACGATCGCGACCTGGAGCCGCGGCCCGGGGATCATGCCCCGCTCCAGGGCGGTGCGGACGCCGAGGTCGGCGCCGCCCGCGTCGCGGACCGTGGTGATGCCCGTGCGCAGCGTCGTGGCCAGGTTGGCCGCGGCGCTGTAGAACTGCAGGCTGAAGGGCGTCTCGAGGATCCGCATCAGGCTGGGCGCGTCGAGGGTGACGTGCACGTGGCAGTCGAAGAAGCCGGGGGCGACGTAGCCGCCGGCACAGTCGACGCGCTCGTCGCCGTCGAGGTCGGAGCCCACCGCCACGACGCGGCCGTCCTCGACGGCCACCTCGCCGGGCGCCGCCGCCGCGGTCGTGCCGTCGTACACCTGTCCGCCTGCGAAGACCGTGCGTGCCATGGGCCCGACCCTACGGACGGTGTGATCCGTGTCGCGTCGGGGTCGCTGCCAGGCGGCGCCGGCACGGGCGTGGCGGGCGTCACCGCCCCGGGCGCTTGACCTCGGGAGGAGGCGACGGCACGGTTGAGTGCACAAGCGTTCACCGAAGTCGGGAGGACCGATGCCCACCACCCTCGTCCAGCGCGTGCTGGCGTCCAGGACCCTCGCGGCGCTCACCACGCCCCACGACGTCGACCGCTACCTCGAGCTGGTCAACCCGATGTGGGCCGCGCGCGAGGTGCGGGCGGAGGTCGTGGAGGTGCGTCGCGAGACCGACGGCGAGCACCCGGTCGCGACCGTGCGGCTGCAGCCCACGGCCACCTGGCGCGGGCACCGCGCCGGCCAGCACGTGCAGGTCGGCGTCGAGGTGCCGGGTGCCCGCCGCACCACGCGCTGCTTCACCATCGCCTCGGCGGCGTCGGAGCCCGGCCAGCCGATCGAGCTCACGGTGCGCGCCCACGCCGAGGGCCTGGTCAGCCGCTACCTCGTCGAGGAGGCACGGCCGGGCCTCGTGGTGCACCTGAGCCAGGCGCAGGGAGACTTCACGCTGACCGAGAGCCCGGCGACGCCGACCAACAACCACCTGCTCTACGTCACCGGCGGCTCCGGGATCACCCCCGCGATGTCGCACGTGCGCACCCTGCTCCGCGACGGCTACGACGGCCACGCCGGTCGCAAGGTCACCTTCCTGCACTACGCCCGGTCACCGGAGGACCAGATCTTCGCCGAGGAGCTGCAGCGCATCGCCTGGGCCGACAACGGCGTGCGGGTGCACCTGCGCCACGGCGACGACGTCTTCAGCGAGGACGCGCTGCGACGGCTGGTGCCGGACTTCCGCGAGACCGACACCTGGGCCTGCGGCCCGGCCGGGATGATGCAGCTCGTCGTCGACGCGTACGCCGGCAGCCCGCGGCTGCGCACCGAGCACTTCAAGCTCACCACGGTGCCCGGCGCGGGAGGCTCCGCCGAGGGCGAGGTCAGCTTCACCCGCAGCGGGGCCGGCGGCGCCAACACCGGCGCCTCGCTGCTGGAGCAGGCCGAGGCGCTCGGCCTCGCGCCGGAGTTCGGCTGCCGGATGGGCATCTGCTTCTCCTGCGTCTCCCGCAAGAGCCAGGGCACCGTGCGCAACGTGCTCACCGGCGAGGAGTCCTCGCTGCCCGACGAGGAGATCAGGATCTGCGTCTCCGCCCCCGTCGGCGACTGCGCCGTCGACCTCTGACCACCCCGACCACCTGCCCACCGATCGACCGATCGAGCGAAGGGACACCCCCATGACCAGCACCAGCACCAGCCAGCGGACCTCCGGCAAGGTCCACCTCACCCCCGAGCAGCTGCGGGCCTTCGGCGAGGAGCTCGACGCGATCCGCCAGCGCGTCATCGCCGACCTCGGCGAGGAGGACGCGGCGTACATCCGCGACGTCGTGTCCAAGCAGCGCCGGCTCGAGGTCGCCGGCCGCGCGCTGATGTACCTGCCGCCCGCGTGGCCGCTCGCCGTCGCGGCCCTCTCGGTGTCGAAGATCCTCGACAACATGGAGATCGGGCACAACGTGATGCACGGCCAGTACGACTGGATGGGCGACCCCGGGCTGTCGTCGCGCAGGTACGAGTGGGACAACGTCTGCCCCAGCGAGCAGTGGAAGTACAGCCACAACTACATCCACCACACCTTCACCAACATCCTCGGCAAGGACCGCGACATCGGCTACGGCGTGCTCCGCATGGACGAGGACCAGGAGTGGCACCCCTACTACCTCGGCAACCCGCTCTACGCCTTCTTGCTGATGGTCTTCTTCGAGTGGGGCGTGGCGATGCACGACCTCGAGGTCGAGAACCTCGTCGCGGGCACCCGCAGGCTGGAGCAGAACAAGGCGCTCCACGCCGGCATCATGCGCAAGGTCAAGCGCCAGGCGCTCAAGGACTACGTCGTCTTCCCGGCGCTGACCGGCCCGCTCTTCCCGCTGACCCTGGCCGGCAACGCCGCGGCCAACCTGGTGCGCAACGTGTGGGCCTTCAACATCATCTTCTGCGGCCACTTCCCGGCCGGCGCCGAGACCTTCACCGAGGAGGAGTGCCTCGACTCCGTCGACGCCGACGGCAAGCCCGAGGAGTCGCGCGGCCACTGGTACTACCGGCAGGTGCTCGGCTCGGCCAACATCTCCGGCGGCGCGCTCTTCCACGTCATGTCGGGCAACCTCTCCCACCAGATCGAGCACCACCTCTTCCCCGACCTGCCCGCACGGCGCTACCCGGAGATCGCCCCGGAGATCCGGGAGCTCTGCGAGCGCTACGGGCTGGAGTACACGACCGGCCCGCTGCACAAGCAGCTCTTCAGCGTGGCCCGCAAGATCTGCCGCCTCGCGCTGCCGTCGCGGCGTACCTCCTCCGACGGCGAGCCGGCCGGGTCGCCGGTGACGGAGCCCCTCGCGGCCTGACCCGCCCGTGCGTCACACTGGCGGGACGAGCAGGAGGTGGCCCACGTGCCCGACGAGCTGAGCAGGACCGAGATCCGCAAGGACGCCGTCCAGGACGGCGTCACCGCCGCCGCCCAGGCCGTGGGCACGGTGACCGGCATCGTCACCGGTGCCGTCACCGACGTCGCCCGCGCCCTGGGTGGCTTCGCGACCGAGATCTTCGAGATCCGCGACTCCACCAAGCGTGCCCTGCGCGACCACGACGCGGGCCCGGCGTCCCCCGACGCCTGAGGCCCGCTACTCCAGGTCGTCGTCGGGGTCGTCGAGACGGGCCAGCCAGGTGGCCAGCCGCTCGACGGCCGTCTCGTGCTCGGGGTGCACGTCGGTGAACTCCTGCAGCCGGTCGGCGAGCCAGGCGATGCCCACCTGCTCCTCGCCCCGGCGCTGCAGCAGCTCCTCGATGCCCCGGTCGGTGAAGTACACGCGTCCTAGTACTTCTGCTCGGCCTGGGAGAGCGGCTCCGCGAACGCCTGGCCCAGCAGCGTCTTCAGCTCCTCCTGGTGCCGCTTGGCCTGTCCGACCGCCGGGCTGGTGGAGGCCTCGCGCGAGATGACCTGCACCGGGCGGGAGAGCTCGGCGAACATGTTGAGCCGCAGGTGCGGCGCGGGGCCCATGTTGACCGGCTCGTCCTGGACCCAGCGGACCTCACGCAGGTTCGGGAAGCGGTCCAGCTCGGCCTGCACGTCCTCGGTCGGGTTGGGGTAGAGCTGCTCGACCCGCATGATCGCGGTCGTCAGGTCCTCGCCCTGCCGCTTGGTGCGCTCCACCACGAGGTCCCACGTCACCCGGCCGCTGCACAGCAGCAGGGTGTCGACCTTCTCGGGGTCGACCGCCGCGTCGGAGATCGCCGGGCGGAAGGTGCCGCTGGTGAACTCCTCGGGCTGCGAGGCCGCCTCCTTGCGCCGCAGCATCGACTTCGGCGTGAAGACGATCAGCGGGCGGTGGCGACGGTCGAGGGTGTGACGGCGCAGCAGGTGGAAGTAGCTCGACGGGCTCGAGGGCTGCGCCACCACGAAGGCCTCGTCGGCCGCCATGGTCAAGAAGCGCTCGATGCGGGCCGAGGAGTGGTCGGGCCCCTGCCCCTCGTAGCCGTGCGGCAGCAGCAGGACGACGCCGGACTGCTGGCCCCACTTGGTCTCACCGGCGGTGATGAACTCGTCGATCACCGTCTGGGCGCCGTTGACGAAGTCGCCGAACTGCGCCTCCCACGCCACGAGGGCGTCGGGGCGGGCCACCGAGTAGCCGTACTCGAAGCCCAGGGCGGCGTACTCGGAGAGCAGCGAGTCGTAGACGTAGAACTTCGCCTGGTCCTCGGTCAGGTTGGACAGCGGCGTCCACTCCTGGGCGTTCCTGCGGTCGATGATCGTGGCGAAGCGGCTGGCGAAGGTGCCGCGGCGGGAGTCCTGGCCGGCCAGGCGCACCGTGCGGCCGTCCATCAGCAGCGAGCCGAAGGCGAGGATCTCGCCGGAGCCCCAGTCGATGGGTCCGTCGGTCATCGACGCCGAGCGCTTCTGCAGCTGCGGCAGCACCTTGGGGTGCACCGTGAAGCCGTCGGGGGCCGAGACGTAGGCGTCGGCGATCCGCTTGAGCGTCTCCGGGGAGATCGCGGTGGTGAACTCCTCGTTGGTCTTCTCGGGGTAGTCCGGCACCGTCGTCCAGCCCTGCGGCGTCGACGTGGCCTCGCGGACCTCGGTGAAGACCCGCTCGAGCTGCTGCTGGTAGTCCTTGAGGACCTGCTCGGCCTCCTCCAGCGTGATGTCGCCGCGGCCGATGCGCGACTCGGTGTAGAGCTTGCGCACCGAGCGCTTCTGCTCGATCAGGTCGTACATCAGCGGCTGGGTGTACGACGGGTCGTCGCCCTCGTTGTGACCGCGCCGGCGGTAGCAGACCAGGTCGAT
>JBQGFI010000126.1:0-2323 GCA_052040065.1 Marmoricola sp. | reverse complement strand
GCCTCGCGCCGGAAGTCGGCGCCGCGCGACTGGGCGGTGTGGTCGAAGAACCCGCTGCGGTCGACCGGCACCGGCTCCTCCCCCATGCCCGGGCGGCCCTGGAAGAGGTAGAACTCGATCTCGGGGTGGGTGTAGAAGGTGAAGCCCTTCTCGGAGGCCTTCTGCAGCGTGCGCTTGAGCACGTAGCGGGGGTCGGCGTACGACGGCGAGCCGTCGGGCATGCCGATGTCGCAGAACATCCGCGCGGTGGCCGGCGACTCCCCCCGCCACGGCAGCAGCTGGAAGGTCGTCGGGTCGGGGTGGGCCAGCATGTCGGCCTCGGTGACGCGCGCGAAGCCCTGGATGGCGGACCCGTCGAAGCCGATGCCCTCGGAGAAGGCGCCCTCGAGCTCGGCCGGCGCGACCGACACCGACTTCAGGTAGCCCAGCACGTCGGTGAACCACAGTCGCACGAAGCGGACGTCACGCTCCTCGAGCGCCCGCAGCACGAAGTCTTCCTGCTTGCCCATGGGCCGAGCCTAGGGGTACGGGGCGCTCAGTCGTCGTCCGGCAGGGTGTTGCGCTCGAGGTCGGAGAGGGTGGGCCTGCCGCGGTTGCAGTAGATCTCGAGCTCGACCGATCGCAGGCCGCTGCTGAAGACCGCGTCGACGTCGTCGTCGGGACCCCGCTCGTAGCTCACGGTGCGCCATCCCGACGCCGCCTCCGCCCGCTCGCCCACGGCGTACACGCCACGGCAGCGCACGACGAAGCGGCCCCACTCGCCCTCGAACGCACGGGCGGGTCCGGCGTCGGGCAGTGCCTGGGGCGCGGAGGTCGGCTCACGGCCCTCGGGGACGACCTCCGACCCGAGCGGCCCACGGCCGCGGATGCTGGCGCCCACGGTCGACACCGCGAGCAGCCCGACGGTGACGGCGAGCGCGGCGGCGGCCACCCATGCGGCCACGAAGCCGGAGCGTCTCCTCACGCGCGCCATTGTGCGGCCCGGTGTCCCAAGGTGGGCCCACGCCAGGGTTAAGGCGAGCCCAAGGTGGTCGGTACGGCGCCGCCGGGTGGGTAGCGTGCGCTCGTGGCCGAGGTGCTCATCGTCGAGGACGACGACCGGATCCGTCCGCTGCTCGTGCGCACGCTGCGCGAGCGCGGGCACGCGGTCACCTCGGCCGCCACGGGCATGGCCGGCCTCAACCTCGCCCTGGACGGTCGCCCCGACCTGGTGATCCTCGATCTGGGACTGCCCGACGTCGACGGCACGCAGGTGCTCTCGATGCTGCGCGCGGTCAGCGACGTGCCCGTCATCATCGCCAGCGCGCGCGACGACGACCCCTCGCTGGTGCGCGCCCTCGACGCCGGCGCCGACGACTACGTCGTCAAGCCGTACACGACCGAGCAGCTCGAGGCGCGGATCCGGGCCGTGCTGCGCCGGTCCGCCGCGGGGAGCGCCCCCCGCGCGCTGCTCACCGTGGGTGGCCTCGAGATCGACGTGCCCGCGCGGCGCACCCGCCTCGATGGCCGCGAGGTCGAGCTGACCCCCAAGGAGTTCGACCTGCTGGTGCACCTGGCCGAGCGCCAGGGCGAGGTCGTGAGCAAGCGCGAGCTCCTGGCACAGGTCTGGCAGCAGGCGTACGGCGGCTCCGACAAGACCGTCGACGTCCACCTGTCGTGGCTGCGGCGCAAGCTCGGCGAGTCCGCCGCGGCGCCGCGCTACCTGGTCAGCGTGCGCGGCGTCGGCGTCCGCCTCGGCGCCCCCGAGGCCTGATGCGTCGCAGCCTGATCGTCACCGTGGCCGCCGTGGTCGCCATGGTGCTGCTCGCCATGCTGGTGCCGATGGCGGTCCTGGTGCGCAGCTACGCGCTGGAGGACCGGCTCTCGCGCGCGGCCCTGGAGGTGCAGGCCACCGAGAGCGTGGTCTCCGGACAGGACAAGGGCGCGGTCAACCTCTACCTCGCCGAGCTCAACCGCCAGGACGACACCCGCACCACCGTGCTCTACCCCGACGGGAGCGCGATCGGTCCCGACGACGGGGAGGACGAGCGGGTCCAGCAGGCCCGCCAGACCGGCCGCGCCCGGGTCGACGACCTCCCCGGCACGGCGGGCGTGCAGATCCTGGTGCCGGTCTCGCAGGGCGGCAGCTCGGCCGCCCCCGAGCTGACCCCGGTCGTGCGGGTCGTGGTCGACGAGCCCGGGATCCCCGGGGAGGTCCTGCGCGCCTGGGCGATCCTGGCCCTGCTCGGCCTGGTGCTGCTGCTCGGCGCACTGGTGCTGGCCGACCGGCTCGGCCGCACCTTCGTGCGGCCGATCCAGACGCTCGCCCGGCGCACGCAGGAGC
>JBQGFI010000125.1:0-3798 GCA_052040065.1 Marmoricola sp. | reverse complement strand
TCACGACCTCACCTCCTCACAGCACCCGCTCCGCCCCTTCGTCGAGGGCCTCCCGAAGGCCGAGCTGCACGTGCACCAGGTCGGCTCGGCCTCGCCGGCGATCGTCTCGTCGCTGGCCGAGCGCCACCCCGGCACGGTGCCGAGCGACCCCGACGCGCTGCGCGAGTTCTTCCGCTTCCGCGACTTCGCCCACTTCGTCGAGGTCTACCTCGCGGTGGTCGCGCTCGTCCGCGAGCCCGAGGACGTGCGGCTGCTGACCTACGAGGTCGCGCGCGAGATGGCCACCGCGCAGTCGGTGCGCTACGCCGAGCTCACGTGCACGCCGTACACCGCCGTGGCGGCCGGGGTGCCGATCGAGGCCTACACCGAGGCGATCGAGGACGCCCGCGTGGCGGCCGAGCGCGACCACGGCATCGTGCTGCGCTGGATCTACGACATCCCGGGGGAGTCGGGGCTGCCCGCCGCCGACGCGACCCTGCGCCACGCGCTCGACCACGGCCCGCAGTCGCTGGTCGGCTTCGGGCTGGGCGGACCGGAGATCGGCGTGCCCCGGCCCCAGTTCGCCCCGCACTTCGAGGCGGCCCGGGCGGCCGGCCTGCACTCGGTGCCGCACGCCGGCGAGACCACGGGTCCGCAGACCGTGTGGGACGCGCTGCGCCACCTCGACGCCGAGCGCATCGGCCACGGCGTCTCCGCCGCGCGCGACCCCGAGCTGCTCGCCCACCTGGCCGAGCGCCGGGTGCCGCTGGAGGTGTGCCCGACCTCCAACCTCGCCACGGGCGCGGTGGCCTCGCTGGCCGAGCACCCGCTGCGTGCCCTGCGCGACGCGGGCGTGGTGGTGACGATCAACAGCGACGACCCGCCCATGTTCGGCACCACGCTCAACCAGGAGTACCTCGTCGCGGCCGACCTGCTCGACCTCGACGAGCAGGGGCTGGCCGACCTGGCCGTAACCGCGGTCGACTGCTCCTTCGCCCCGGAGGAGGTCAAGCAGCGGATCAGGTCGGAGGTCGGTGCCTACGTCGCACGGGCCTAGGGTCGCCGGGCTGCTCGGCGTAGACCTGGTCCCAGGAGTTGTGCTCGGTCTCGCCGTCGGCGCGCTCGCACTCCAGCCGCACGTGCAGGCCCAGGTGGCTGACCTCCCAGTCCTCCTCGTCGCCGTACGCCGCCTCGTCGCGGCGCCAGCGGTAGCCGTGCGCCGCGGCGTCGAAGGGCAGCTCGACCAGCTCGCCGGGCTGCACCCGGTCGACCCGGGCCCGCGGGGCGCCGTCGAGGTCGTCGTGCCACCAGACCCGGACGTCGTCGGCCGGCTCCGTGCCGACGTGCCGCAGCACCAGCAGCCCGGCGGCCTCGTCGTAGGTGCCCTGGAACTCCACCGGCAGCTGCGCGGGCACGGCGACGGCGTACGACTCCGGTCCGTCCGCGCTCGGGCGTCGCACGACGTACACCGCGAGCGCCACCAGCGCCACACCCACCGCCACGAGCCACTCCATGGGGGTCGAGCCTAGGGGCCGGGGGTGCGGCTCAGCCCGCCACCACCGGGTTGACGAGGTGACCGACGCGCGGGATGCGGCACTCCGCGACGTCACCGGGGCGCACGTGGATCGCGCCGGGCGTGCCGGTGGAGATGACGTCACCGGGGAAGAGCGGCATCACCGCGCTGTGGAAGGCGACCAGGAAGGCCGGGCTGTAGCGCATGTGGGCCACGGTGTTGGTGCGGCTCTCGGCGCCGTTGACGACCGTCGACACCTCGACGTCGGCGAGGTCGCCGAAGGACTCCAGCACCTCGCCCATCGGGACCAGCTCGGGCCCGAAGGAGAAGAAGCCCGGGAAGTTCTTCGACCGGGTCAGGAAGCGCGGGTTGCGCTGCAGGATGTCCTCCGCGGTCTGGTCGAGCACGGTGGTGACGCCGAAGACGTGGTCGAGGGCGTCGGCCTCGGAGACGTTGCGGCACTCCCGACCGATCACCAGGCCGAGCTCCGCCTCCGCGGTCGTCCGCTCGCTCTGGGGCGGCACGGGGATGTCGTCGCCGGTGCCGATGATGGTGTGGTCGCCCTTGAGGAAGCTCGCGGGCTCCTCGGGCACGCTCTCGGAGAGGTCGGCCGCGTGGTCGACGTAGTTGAGCCCGATGCCCCACAGCTTGCGGGGGCGGCGGTACGGCGCGGTGAAGCGCACGTCGGCGGCAGGCACGAAGAGCGCGTCGTCGGCCGACGTGGCGGCGGCGCTCAGGGCGTCGTACAGGTCCAGCTCGAGCACGTCGAGCAGAGTGGCCACCCGGGCGTCGGTGAGCGCCGCGACCGGTGCGACGCCCCGGGTCGGGTCGACCACGACGGGCACCTCGGTGCCGTCGCGCAGGATCGTCGCGAGGCGCATCAGTAGCCCCCCACCAGGCCGCCGTCGACGCGCACCTGCTCGCCCGTGACGTACGCCGCCTGCGTGCTGGCCAGGAAGGCCACCACGGCGCCGTACTCCGCGGGGTCGCCGTACCTGCCGACCGGGATGGCCGCCTGGGAGGCGGCCTGGGTGTCCTCGACGCTGCGGCCGGTGCGCTCGGCGGCGGCCTGGTCGAGCGAGGCCAGCCGGTCGGTGGCGATCCGGCCCGGGAGCACCATGTTGACGGTGACGCCGTCGGCGGCCACGGCGCCGGCCAGGGTCTTCAGGTAGGCCGCGAGGGCGGCGCGGCCGACGTTGGAGGCGGTGAGCGTGGGGATCGGCTGCTGCACCCCGCTGGAGCCGACGGCCAGCACCCGGCCCCAGCCGCGCTGACGCATGCCGGGAAGCACCTCGCCGACGAGCGCGACGTGCTGCTTCAGCAGCAGGTCGACGGCGGCCTGGGCGTGCTCGGCGCTGAAGTCGTCTGCGGTGCCGGGCTTCGGGCCACCGCCGTTGAGCACGAGCACGTCGATCTCGCCGACGGCGTCCCGTGCCTCGGCGACGATGCGCGCCGGCGCTCCGTCCTCGGTCAGGTCGGCGACGACGCCGTGCGCCGAGGGCAGCGAGGCGGCGAGCTGCTCGACCAGCTCGGCCCGGCGGCCGACGACCACGACGTGCGCCCCCTCGGCGGCGAGCGCCTCGGCGCTGGCGCGGCCGAGGCCGGAGGTCGAGCCGAGGACGAGGGCGACCTTGCCCGAGAGTCCGAGTTCCATCTGTGCTCCTTCTACGTGGTGGGCAGGTGGGCGAGGTGCTGCTCGAGCACCGGCAGCAGCGAGGGAGGCAGCGACGGCGCGGGCGGTCTCACCCGGCCGGTGGAGAGGACGCCGCGGCGACGCAGGATCTCCTTGCGGATCGCCAGGCCGATGCGCAGCTGGCCCTCGAAGTTGGCCAGCGGCAGCCACGGCGACCAGGCGGCGTGCGCACCCGCGAAGCCGTCGCGGGCGTAGCCGTCGAGCGCGGCGCGCAGCCCTTCCGGGTGGCTCATGCCGGTCATGGCGCCGGCGGCGCCGCAGGCGAGCTCGTCGACGAGCCCGACGCCGCCGAGTCCACCGAAGACGGGGGCGTCGCACGCCGCCGCGAGCGTGGCGACCGCCGGCGAGACCGGCGTCGACTCCGCCTTGACCGCGGCGACGTACGGCGCGCACCGGCGCACGACGTCGACCAGCACCTCGGGGGTGACGGTGACGTGGGAGACGGCGGGGTAGTCCTGCACCACGACCGCCAGGCCGGTGGCGGCGTGCACGGCCGCGAAGTGGTCGACGAGCACGTCGGCACGCGGCGAGCCCACCTGCACCATCAGCGCCTGCGGCGCACGCTCGGCGGCCTCGACGCAGGCGAGGGCCTGGTCGACCGCCCCGGCGGTCG
>JBQGFI010000124.1:0-3112 GCA_052040065.1 Marmoricola sp. | reverse complement strand
GCTGCCGCGGGTGTCGAGCGCGACCCGCTCCCCGTCGGAGCGACCGGTCCACCCGGGGACGCCCGGCAGCAGGGTGCTGGGCTCACGGACGGACCGGTCGACGACGGCGGACGACCGGCTCACGAGGCTCATTGTTCCAGCACCCGCGCGCCGGCGTCGCGCTCCCGCGTAGGAGCGGGGTCAGGCACGGGGCTCCCAGCGCAGCGAGCGACGGGCGATCACGACCGCCAGCGCGGTCCAGACGACCAGCGCACCGAGGCTCGGGGCGGCCTCGAGCCAGGTGTCGACGAAGCCCATCCCCGGCTCGCTGCCGGCACGCTCCTGGCCGAACCAGCTGATCCGCACCAGCAGCTCGACGGCCGCTCCCGGGGTCAGCTCCACCCAGGGACGGGCGGCCTCGGGCAGCACCGGCACCACGAAGCCGACGGTCGACAGCGCGATCACGGGCGCGCTCGTCAGCTGGGCCGACTCCGCGGTCTTCGTCCAGCTCGCCGTCCAGATGGCGAACGCCGCGAAGGTGCCGATCGCGAGGAGCACGCCCAGCAGGAGCAGCAGCGGGTTGGTCGGCATCGGCAGACCGATCACGGCGGCCAGCACGACCGAGATGACCACCACCACCAGGGTGACCGCCGCCCCGGGGAGGGCCATCGAGGTGATCAGCTCGCTGTCACGGACCTCGCCCGTGCGCAGCCGCTTGAGCACCAGCTCGTCGCGCCGGGTGACGAACATCGAGAGCAGGTTGTAGTAGCCGGGGAAGACCAGCGCGAAGATCAGCGCCGCGGCGATGGTCCCGGCGCTGGGGTCGACGTTGGCTTCCTGCCCGCCCCGGGTCCCGACGACGAGCAGCACCAGCGGCAGCGCGGGCATGAGGAAGGCGTAGAGCAGCGTGGTGCGGTTGCGCACCATCAGGGTCCAGTTGACCCTGCCGAGCAGGACGGTGCGCCGCAGCGAGGTGCGCCAGCCGTCGCGGGCCGGCGTGGCCGCGGGACCGGTGTGGGTCGTGGGGGTCGTGGTGCTCATCGGGCGGTCTCCTCGGACTCGTCGCGGGTGTCGTGGTCCTCGCCGGCCAGGTCGAGGAAGACCGACTCCAGGCTGGCGGTGCGGGCGCTGAGCCGGTCGAGCCGGACGCCGCGCTCCCGCGCGGTCACCAGCAGCTCGGTCAGCGAGGGCTGCAGGTCCGCGACCCGCAGCACGGTCAGCTCGCCGTCGGTGTCCGCCTCCCCGGCGGGCAGGGGCAGCTGCTCGGCGGGCGTGCGGAAGGAGATCTGCGACGGGGCGGCCGCGACGATCTCGGCGACGGTGCCCTCCACGGCGATCTCGCCGGCGCGCATGATCGAGACCTTGTCGGCGAGCGACTCGGCCTCGTCGAGGTAGTGGGTGGTGACCAGCACGGTCGAGCCCTGCTCCCGCAGCTCCCGCACGAGGCGCCAGACCTGGCGCCGGCTCTCGGGGTCCAGGCCCGTGGTGGGCTCGTCGAGCATGACCAGCTCCGGGCGGCCCGCGAGCGTGCAGGCGAGGTCCACCCGGCGGTGCTCACCGCCGGAGAGCCCGCGCATCCTGGTGTCGGCCTTGGCGGTCAGCGAGAGCAGGTCGAGCAGCTCGTCGACCGGCCGCGGGTCGGTCACCGTGGCGGTCCACATCTCCAGGGTCTCGCGCACGGTGAGGTCGCCCACGAAGCCGCTGCGCTGCAGCAGCACGCCGGTACGACGGCGTACCTCGCGCCGGTCGCGCACGGGGTCGAGTCCGAGCACGCGCACCTCACCGGCGCTGGCCGTGGCGAGGCCCTCGATCACCTCGAGCGTGGAGGTCTTGCCCGCGCCGTTGACGCCGAGCAGCGCGTGGATGCTGCCGCGGGCGACCTCCAGGTCGATGCCGCGCACGGCCTCGAAGGCGCTCGACCCGCTGCCGTAGCGACGGCGCAGTCCGCGCACGGACACGGCGGGCCCCTGCGGGGGTGGGCTGGTCAGGGTCGGGGACGGGCTCGGGTGCGGCGCCCCGGATGTCTTCTGCTCCATGCGTCCAGCCTGGCCCGCCGGGACCGCGCGAGGTAGTGCGCACCGTCACCGGTCGGCGTGCGGTCACCACGGGGTGGACGTGACATGTGTCAGAGGGGCGAGCCGCCACCCAGACGGAGACGGTGGTGACGCCGGACGCTGTGCCGGCAGCGTGGCCCCACCACCGCCTCCTGCTGAGGCGGACGCGCACTCCCGGGCCACGACGCCGGCGCCACCGTCGCCTCGGCCCCCCCGTCGACGCGCGTCGACAGGGACCATTGCAGCAAGCCGGCCACACGAGCGCGGGCCGATCGCCCGAAGAGCGCCAGGTGGACTAGGGCGAATTACGAGCCGTGCGCGGCGGCGCCGGCCTCGTCGGGGTCGGCCACGAGCCGCTCGGCGCGCGCGACGGCGTCACGGAGCCGGGCCGCGAGGTCGGCGTCGAAGGCGCCGGCCGGGGCACGCCAGCCCCAGTTGCCGTCACGCAGTCCCGGCGTGTTCATCCGGGCCCGCGAGCCCAGCGCGAGCAGGTCCTGGGCGGGGACGACGCACAGCCGCGCCGTCGAGGCCAGCGCCAGCTCGACCAGGGCCCACGGCATCGGCCCCTCCCCCGCGCGCTCGCGCACCCGGCGCCGGGTGTCGGCGTCAGCGGCCTCCCACCACCCCAGCGTCGTGTCGTTGTCGTGGGTGCCGGTGTAGACGACGCTCTCGACGCCGTGGCTCTCGGGGAGGTGGGTGTTGCGGGGATCGCCGTCGAAGGCGAACTGCAGCACCTTCATGCCGGGCAGCCCGGCCTGCAGCCGCAGGGCGTCGACCTCGGCGGTGATCACCCCGAGGTCCTCGGCGACCAGCGTGCCGGTGCCGGCGGTCTGCACGAGCGCGTCGAGCACCGCGCGCCCCGGGCCCGGCTCCCAGTGACCGTCGCGCGCGGTCGGCGCCTCCACCGGCACGTGCCACGCGGCCTCGAAGCCCCGGAAGTGGTCGATGCGCACCAGGTCGAAGAGCTCGCGCTGGCGCGCGATGCGGCCGCGCCACCAGGCGTAGCCGTCGGCGGCCATGGCGTCCCAGTCGTAGTGCGGGTTGTTCCACCGCTGCCCGTCGGCCGCGAAGTAGTCGGG
>JBQGFI010000123.1:0-6485 GCA_052040065.1 Marmoricola sp. | reverse complement strand
GGTCAAGGACCTCATCACCCGCCACATCCCCCTCGACGACGTCCTCGACGCCTTCACGATCGTCAAGAACGGCGAGGCCATCAAGGTCACCGTCGAGCCGTAGTCCCGACGCAGGGAGGGACTACGCGAGACGGGGAGGTCGAGGTGCGAGCAGCTCAGGCCCGACGCAGGAGGGCCTGAGCCGCGAGCCTCGAGACCCGGTGAGCCGCACGACCGCCGCCGGGACGGCCGGTCGAGGAGGGCGCGCAGCGCCTGTCTCGAGACCCGGCGACCCCACGGCACGGGCCGGCTGGTCGAGGAAGGCGCGCAGCGCCTGTCTCGAGACCTGGTGGGCCAGGCGGCGTACGAGGTCTCGAGACGGTTGCTGCGTCACCTCCTCGACGACCGGAGGGGGTCAGGCGCCGGCGAGCACCTCGCGGACGGCGTCGCGCGCGGCGTGCGGGTCGCGCGTGGCCATCGCGGCCTTCGCGGCGTCCTGGCACTGCGCAACGGTGACCCGGCCGAGCTGAGCGCCGACGGCGCGCACGGAGGCGGCGGCCATCGACAGCGAGGTGACGCCGAGTCCGACGAGCACGCAGGCGAGCATCGGGTCGGCGGCGGCCTCGCCGCACACGCCGACAGGCTTGTCGGCGCGCTGGCCGGCGGCGGCGGTGGCCGCGACCAGGTGCAGGACCGCGGGCTGCCAGGGGTCGGTCAGGTGCACCAGGCCGGTGGCCATGCGGTCGGCGGCCATCGTGTACTGCGTGAGGTCGTTGGTGCCGATGGAGACGAAGTCGACGTGC
This sequence comes from Marmoricola sp., assembly GCA_052040065.1. GTDB lineage: Bacteria > Actinomycetota > Actinomycetes > Propionibacteriales > Nocardioidaceae > Marmoricola. The sequence goes on along the minus strand of JBQGFI010000123.1, from coordinate 5,703 downwards.
TCGAGGATCTGGTCGGCGAGCAGCGCGGCGCTGGGCACCTCGATCATCACCCCGGGCTTGAGCCCCCGGGCCCGCGCGCGCGCGGCGAACTCCGCGGCCTCGTCGGAGGTCGCGATCATCGGGGCCATCACCCACGGCGTGGTGCCGACCCGCTCCCCCGCCAGCTTCAGCGCGTCGAGCTGGTGCTCCATCAGCTCGGGCTTGTCGGTGGCGAGGCGGTAGCCCCGCACCCCGAGGGCGGGGTTCTCCTCGTCGCTGAGGGTGGCGTAGGCGATCGGCTTGTCGGACCCGGCGTCGAGGGTGCGGGTGACGACGTAGCGACCGGTGTCGGACTCCGCGCCGAAGGGCGACAGCACGGCCTCGTACAGCTCCGCCTGCTCCTCCACCGTCGGCTCCTCGGGCAGGCCGAGGAAGGCCAGCTCGGTGCGGAAGAGCCCGACGCCCTCGATCGGCCCGTCGGCGGCGGACGCCGCGGAGGCGCCGTCGGCGACGTTGGCCAGCAGCTTGACCGCCACCCCGTCGGCGGTCTGCGCGGGACCGGTCCAGGACTCCAGCTCCTCGCGCTCGCGTCGGTAGGTCGCCACGCGCTGCTCGGCGTCGGCGTCGTCGACCTCCGTCTCCACGGTGCCGGCGGCTGCGTCGACGAGCACCACGGTGCCGGCCTCGAGCGCGAGCGCGCCGGTGACGCCGACCAGGCACGGGATGCCGAGCTGCCGGGCGATGATCGCGGTGTGGCTGGTGGCGCCACCGCGCTCCATCACCAGGGCCGCGACCCGCGACGGGTCGAGCCCGGCGGAGTCGGCGGGGGCGAGGTCGTCGGCCACGAGCACCGAGGCCACCTCGGGCCGCGGCACGCCCGGCTCGGGCAGGCCGACCAGCCGCGCGGTGGTGCGGCGTCCGATGTCGCGCAGGTCGGTGACCCGCTCGGCCATCAGCCCGCCCATGGTGCTGAACATGCTGGCGAAGTGCTCGACCGCGTCGTCGAGCGCGTCGAGCAGCCCGGCTCCGGAGGAGAGGTTCTTGCGCACCATGGCGCGCAGCCCCTTGTCGCGCGCCAGCTTGGCACTGGCGCCGAGCACCTCCGCTGCCGCGTCGCTGGCCTGCTCGGCGCGACGCTCGAAGCCGTCGGCGACGGCCGCGACCGCCTCGTCGTACGCCGCCAGCGCGTCGTCGACCTCGGGCCGCTCCGCCTGCTCGGCCTCGCGGTGGGCGGCGACGGCCGCGGGGTCGAGGTCGGTGCGCACGACCACGACGGGGGCGTGGACGACGCCGGCGACGACGGGGGTGCCGCGGAGCACGGCCGTGTCGGGGTTCGCGGTGGCGGACTCGGGCGTTGAAGTGACCATGGCCACAAGTCAACGCGGGTCACCCTTGACAAGTCAACACGTTCGGGCATAAAAACGGGGTGAAAAGCCAAACGATGCCAACTTCGAGGAGGCGGGCGGCCGTGTACGCCGAGGAACGCCAGCAGGCCATCGCCGACTCCGTGCTCCGGCACGGACGGGTCTCGGTGACCGAGCTCGCGTCCTCCTTCGAGGTCACCACCGAGACCGTGCGCCGCGACCTCTCGGCCCTCGAGCAGACCGGCCTGATCCGGCGGGTGCACGGCGGCGCCGTGCCGAGCCGCTCGGTGATGGAGACCCGGCTGGCCGAGCGCGACGAGTCGCGCACCGAGGAGAAGGCCCGCATCGCCCGTGCGGCGGTCGGCCTGCTGCCGCCCGGCCAGGCCAGCCTGCTGATCGACGCGGGCAGCACCGTCGGTCGGCTGGCGGCCCACCTCCCCCACGACCGCAACCTCATGGTCTTCACCCACGCGCTGACCACCGCGGTGCGACTCGGTCAGAGCAGCAACGTCGAGCTCCACGTGCTCCCCGGCCGGGTCCGCACCGCGACGCAGGCGGCGGTCGGGGCCGAGACCGTCGCCGCCCTCGAGCGCCTGCGCGTCGAGATCGCCTTCGTCGGCACCACCGGCCTCAGCGTGCGGCACGGCCTGTCGACCCCCGACAGCGAGGAGGCGGCGGCCAAGCAGGCCATGGTCGCCGCCGCCGACCGGGTCGTGGTGCTGGCGGACGCCGACAAGGTCGGCCAGGAGCACCCGGTGCGCTTCGCCGCGCTGGAGGAGGTCGACACCCTCGTCACCGACGCCAGGATCAGCGACCGCGACGTCTCGCAGCTCGAGAGCGCCGGCCTCACGGTGGTGGTCGCATGATCCTCACGCTGACCGCCAACCCCAGCCTCGACCGCACCGCCGTGCTGCCCACCCCGCTCTCGCGGGGGGCGGTGCACCGCCTGGAGTCGGTCTCGATGCAGGCCGCCGGCAAGGGCGTCAACATCAGCCGCGCCGCGGTCGCGGCCGGCGTACCGACGCTGGCCGTGCTGCCGGCCCGCGAGCAGGACCCCTACGTCGCCGAGCTCCTCGAGCACGCCATCCCCGTGCGGCCCGTGCCCCCGGCCGGCAACGTGCGGATCAACCTGTCGATCACCGAGCCCGACGGCACCACCACCAAGCTCAACTCCCCGGGCGACACCGTCGGCCCCGACGACCTGCGCCGCCTGGCCGACGTGCTGCTGGAGCAGGCGGCGGCCTGCGCCGCCGAGGACTGGGTGGTCCTGGCCGGCTCGGTGCCCCCCGGCACCCCGGCCGACTGGTACGCCGACCTCGTCGCCGAGCTGCGCGCGACCCCGCCCCGCGTGGCGGTCGACACCAGCGACGACCCGCTGCGGGCGCTCGTCGACGGCCTGCCCGGCAGCGCGCCCCACCTGATCAAGCCCAACGGCGAGGAGCTGGCCACCGTCACCGGCTCGACCCGCCGGGTCGACTCCGACCCGCTGGCGGCCGCCGACGTGGCCCGCGAGCTGGTCGCGTCGGGCATCGAGACGGTGCTCGTCACCCTCGGCGGGCACGGGGCGGTGCTCGTCGACGCCGAGGGCGCCTGGCACGCCTCCGCCCCGCCGGTCGACGTCGTCAGCACGGTCGGCGCCGGCGACTCCAGCCTCTTCGGCTACCTGCTCGGGCACGACCGCGGCCTCCCGCCCGAGGGCCGCCTCGCACTGGCCGTCGCCTACGGCCGCGCCGCCGTGACCCTGCACGGCACCACCATCCCGGACCCCAGCCACGTCGACGCCGACGTCGTCGAGGTCCACGCGCTCAGCCTCGCCTGAGCCCCACCTCTTCCCCACCCGTCAGCCACACCCCACTCACAGGAGGACCCATGCCCACCAAGAGCGTCGTCGTCGGATCGTCCGTCGGACTGCACGCCCGCCCGGCCGCGATCATCAGCGAGGCGGCGTCCGAGCTGGGCAGCGACGTCATGCTGGCCACCCCCGGAGGAGACCCGGTCGACGCCGCCTCCTCCCTGATGATCATGACCCTCGGCGCCGGTCCCGGCGACACCGTGGAGGTCTCCGGCGACGACGCCGAGGCCGTCGACAAGATCGCCGAGCTCGTCGCGAAGGACCTCGACGCCTGAGCGTCACCCCCCGCACCCGCACCACCCTCCGCAGCACCCTCGGCACCACCCTCCCGCACCACCCACCCCCGGAGCCCCCTCATGACTGAACGCCTGCTCACCCCCGACCTCGTGCGGCTCGACGCCGACCTCGGCGACGACAAGGAGGCCGCCATCCGACGGCTGGCCTCCTTCGCCGCCGAGGGCGGTCGCACCACCGACCCGGAGCTGCTCGCGAGCGACGCGCTCGCCCGCGAGTCGACGGCCGCCACCGGCCTGCCCGGCGGCATCGCCATCCCGCACTGCCGCACCGCGGCCGTGCAGGTGCCGACGCTGGTCTTCGCCCGGCCGGCGACGCCGGTCGCCTTCGGGGCCAAGGACGGGCCGGCCGACCTGGTCTTCCTGATCGCGGCGCCCGAGGGCGGGGGCCAGACCCACCTGCAGGTGCTCACCAAGCTCGCCCGGGCCCTGGTCAGGTCCGACTTCACCGCCTCGCTGCGCGCGGCCGCCACCCCCGACGAGGTGGCCGCCCTGGTCGGCGAGGTGGTCGACGAGGCGCCGGCACCCGCCACGGCACCCGCCACGGCACCCGCCACGGCGCCGACGGCGGCGGCGTCCGACGAGGCGGCACCCGCCACTCCCGCCCGGCGGCGCTCCCTGGTGGCGGTCACCGCGTGCCCCACGGGCATCGCCCACACCTACATGGCCGCCGAGGCGCTCGAGGCCGCCGCGGCCAAGGCCGGTGTCGACATCGCCGTCGAGACCCAGGGCTCGGCCGGCTCGACCCCGCTCCCCCGCGAGGTCATCGAGCGGGCCGACGCCGTGATCTTCTCCGTCGACGTGGGGGTGCGCGAGAAGCACCGCTTCGCGGGCAAGCCCGTGGTCGCCACCGGCGTCAAGCGCGCCATCGAGGACGGCGACGGGCTCGTCGCCCAGGCCCTCGCCCACGCCGACGACCCCTCGGCCCCGCGGGTGCAGGCCGAGGGCGGCGACGCCGGCGACTCCCGCACGAGCTCCTCCGAGACCGAGTCGTGGGGCGCCCGCACCCGTCGGGTGCTGATGACCGGCGTCTCCTACATGATCCCCTTCGTCGCGGCGGGTGGCCTGCTGATCGCGCTGGGCTTCCTGCTCGGTGGCTACTCCATCACCGGGCCCGGCCAGGACATCGCCCTGAACAACTCGCTGTTCAACCTCCCCGACCTGGGTGAGGTCGGCCTGTCCGACGTGCCCTTCGACAGCGCCCTGCTCGCCTACTTCGGCGCGCTGGCCTTCACCCTGGGCGCGGCCGCCTTCGGCTTCCTGGTGCCGGCCCTGGCCGGCTACATCGCCTTCGCCATCGCCGACCGACCGGGCATCGCGCCCGGCTTCGTGATGGGTGCGATCGCCGTGACCCTGCAGTCGGGCTTCCTCGGCGGCATCGTCGGCGGCGTGCTCGCCGGCACGGTCGCGCTGTGGATCTCGCGGTGGAGGATCCCGGCCTGGGCCCGCGGCCTGATGCCGGTCGTGGTGATCCCCCTGCTCGCCACCGTGATCGCCGGCCTCGTCATGGTCGTCGTCCTTGCCCGGCCGCTGGCCGGCCTGATGTCGGCGCTGACCGACGGGCTCAACAGCCTCGACGGCGGCTCGGCGATCCTGCTCGGCGCGATCCTCGGCCTGATGATGGCCTTCGACATGGGCGGCCCGCTCAACAAGACCGCCTACGCCTTCGCCACCGCCGGCCTCGGCGCCGCCGCCGCGGCCTCGGGCGACTCCCCCGAGCTGCGCATCATGGCCGCGGTCATGCTCGCCGGCATGGTGCCGCCGCTGGCCCTGGCGCTGGCCACCGTCGTCCGCCCCCGCCTCTTCACCCCCGTGGAGCGGGAGAACGGCAAGGCGGCCTGGCTGCTCGGCGCGTCCTTCATCACCGAGGGCGCGATCCCCTTCGCCGCCGCCGACCCGCTGCGCGTGATCCCCTCGATCATGCTGGGCAGCGCCGTCACCGGCGCGATCTCGATGGCCGGCGACGTCACGCTGCGCGCCCCGCACGGCGGCATCTTCGTGCTCTTCGCCGTGGGCAACATCCTGTGGTTCCTGGTGGCCCTGGTCGTCGGCGTCCTGGTGGCGACCGCGAGCGTCGTGGGTCTCAAGCAGATCGCCTCGAGCTCGACCGGCACCCGCGAGGCCGTCGCCGCCTGAGCCACGCGTCCCGGGCTCAGCCGGTGAAGACGGCGACCGCCCTGGCGTGGTCGCCGTCCTGCCGGTAGAGCGCCAGGAA
>JBQGFI010000122.1:0-6443 GCA_052040065.1 Marmoricola sp. | reverse complement strand
CTCATGGGCGTCGGGCTCGCCCTCGACCGGCCCTTGCGGCCGCGCGTCCTGAGCGACTGGAGACGGTGGTCGGCGACCTGGCGGCTGCTGCTCGTCGCGATGCCGCTCAGCATCGTCGGCGTGTGGCTGCTCGGGTGGTGGGTGGGAGCCGCCTCGGCGACGGCACTGCTGCTCGGCAGCGTCCTGGCTCCCACCGATCCCGTCCTGGCGGGCGACGTGCAGGTGGGCGGGCCCGACGCCGACACCGCGGAGAACGCTGCGCGGGGCAAGGGCGACGAGCGCCACGAGGTCCGCTTCGCGCTCACCTCCGAGGCCGGGCTCAACGACGGGCTCGCCTTCCCCTTCGTCTACGCCGCCATCTACCTGCTGGAGAAGGGCGCCCACCTCTCCTGGGTGCCGTCGTGGATCGCGTGGGAGCTGCTGGGCAAGCTCGCGCTGGCCGTCGTCATCGGCACCGCCGTCGGCTGGGCCCTCGCGCGCGTCGCCTTCCGCGGGCGCCAGGAGCCGATGCGCCTGGCCGAGCAGGGCGAGCCGCTGCTGGCCCTCGCCGCGCTGGCCATCTCCTTCGGGGCGACCGAGGTCGTCGGGGGCTACGGCTTCGTCGCCGTCTTCTGCTGCGCCATGACGATCCGGGCCGCCGAGCGCGGCCACCGCTACCACGACCAGATGCACGGCGTGATCCAGCGCCTCGAGCGCCTGCTCACCCTGCTCGTGCTGCTGTGCCTCGGCATCGCGATCAGCCGTGGCGTGCTCGACGCGCTGGACTGGCGTGGCGTGCTCGTCGGCGTCGCCCTCGTGCTGCTCGTCCGGCCGCTGAGCGCCGTGGTGGCCCTGCTGCCCAACGCGCGACGCGGTCACGGCATGGACGCGCGCGACCGGCTGGTGACGGCGTTCTTCGGCGTCCGCGGCGTCGGCTCGCTGTTCTACCTCGCCTACGCCTCCGGCCAGGCCGACTTCGCGGACCTGCGGTGGTTGTGGGCCACGGTCGCCTTCACCGTCGGCCTGTCCGTGCTCGTGCACGGCACCCTCGCCAAGCCCGCGATGGTGTGGCTCGAGCGTCGCGAGGGCGCGGCCGCGGCTCCCCACGCCGTCAGCCCGACGGGCACCGCCGGCTAGCTGAGCACGTCCTTGCGCGAGAAGGACGCGAAGGCGGCACCGAGCAGCACCACGGCGTACGCCACCGCCCACAACCCGCCGGTGACGATCCCGCCCCACTCGATCTGCTGCTGCAGCGCTCCCGCCCAGGCGAACTGCTCGTGCGTCGGCAACCCCTCGCGCACCACCCCGAGGGCGTCGATGCTGTCGAGGATCGAGGAGACGATCGTGACCATGACCGCGGCGCCCACGGCGCCGAGGGGGGCGTCGGTGAGCACCCCGACCAGGAACGCCAGCGCGCTCACGAAGAGCAGCACCACGAAGAGCGACGCGACCACCAGCAGCAGCCTGGGGGCGAAGGCGCCCCAGGCGAGCTGCTCCCCCGTGGGCGAGCGGTAGCCGGTGGCGCCGTACGCCACCAGGCCCACCAGCAGCGACCACCCGATGAGCAGCACCAGGGCGCCGAGGCTGGTCAGCAGGGCGACCGCGAGCTTGACCGCGAGCAGTCGTGAGCGCGGGACCGGCGCGGTCAGCAGGTAGCGCAGCGTCGCCCAGCTCGCCTCGGACGGCACGGCGTCGCCGGCGAAGAGCGCGAAGAGCACCACCAGCAGGAAGCCGGTCGAGGCGAAGAGCGTGAAGACGGTGAAGTTGGCCGCCCCGACCTGGGCGAGGTCGACGAACGACGGCGCGCTGCCACCGTCCTCCTCGTCGCCGAGCGCGAAGGCACCGACCAGCAGCAGCGGCAGCGCCAGCAGCAGCGCGGCGGCGACGCGGGTGCGCCGTCGGCCGAGCTGTCGGCCCAGCTCGGCGCGCAGCGGCAGCGGGGCGCTCACCGGGCGTCCGCCCCGACGGCCCGCTGGGCGGCCGAGTCGTCGCCGACCAGCCCCATGAAGACCTCCTCGAGGTGACGGCGGCCGTCGACCGAGGTGACGCCGACGCCGGCACGGACCAGCGCGGCCACCACGTCGGGTCGCGTGCCGCCCTCGACGCGGAGCCGCCCGCCCTGGGTCGTGACCTCTCGGACGCCGGTCACGCCCGCGACCGCCCGGGCCGCGGCCTCGGGGTCGCCCTCGACCTCGACGAGCACGGCGGCGGGCACGGCGAGCAGCTCGGGCACCGCCCCCGCGAGCACGACGCGACCCCGGTGCATCACCACGACGTGGCTGCACGTCTGCTCGACCTCGGCCAGCAGGTGGCTGGACACGACGACGGTGCGACCGGCGGCGGCGTACCGGGCGAGGACGCCACGGAGCTTGCGGATCTGCGGCGGGTCCAGGCCGTTGGTCGGCTCGTCGAGCAGCAGCACCTCCGGCAGGCCGAGCATCGCCTGGGCGATCCCGAGACGCTGGCGCATGCCCTGGCTGTAGGAGCGCACCGGCCGGTCGATCGCGCCGCCGAGGTCGGCGACCTGCACCACCTCGTCCAGCTGCGAGTCGGCCTCGGGGCGACCCGTCGCCGCCCAGAAGGCGTCGAGGTTCTGCCGGCCGCTGAGGTGCGGCAGGAAGCCGGGGCCCTCGATCAGCGCGCCCACCCGGGCGAGCACGGGCGACCCGGGCCCGATCCGCTCCCCCAGGACGTGGACCTCGCCGGCGTCGGCGTGGATCAGGCCGACCAGCATCCGCATCGTCGTGGTCTTGCCGGCGCCGTTGGGACCGAGCAGCCCGACGACCTGCCCGCGCTCCGCGCGCCACGACACGTCGTCGACGGCGCGGAAGCCGTCGGCGTACTCCTTGACCAGCCCCTGGACGGTCAGCGGCACCTCGACCAGCGCCGGGTCGCGCACCACTCCCGCCGACCGACGGCGCCACCAGGCGAGCCCGATCGCCGTCGCGGCGAGGAGCAGCAGCGCCGCCACGGCGACGACGAGCGGCCAGGGCGCCAGCGTGGTGCCGCCGATCCGGGTGGTCTCGACGGTCGGCAGCACGACCTCGTCGGCGGCGAGGGCGACGCCGTACAGGCGCTGGTCGACGGGCCCCGCGAAGGCGGAGTCGGTGCTGGTGACGACGACGCGGAGGCGCTGCCCGGCCTGCAGCTGGTAGGCCGACGCCGGCAGCGTCACCTCGACCTCGGTGGGGGTGCCCGGGGTCAGGCCGTCGAGACGGAGCGGCGAGACCAGCTGGCGGGGCAGCCGGGCGGTGCCCTCGGCGGAGACGATCCAGCCGGAGGCGAAGAGGGTGGCGTCGGAGACGCTGGAGGTCACCGAGAGCCGCACCCGTGGCGACCCCGCCACCGTGAGCGTGCGCGTGGCCGGCTCGCTGGTGAAGACGGCGGTCTGGCCCGGCAGCGCGGCCAGCCCGAAGGCGGCCCCGCTCGCCGCGACCGCCTGGCCCAGCAGCTCGCCGGCCCCGGGCAGGCCGGTGAGCGCCGCTGGCTCCCCGCCCGCGGGCGACAGCACGGGTCGGGCGTCGCCGCGCAGCCCGAGCGCGACCGCCTCGGTCTCGCCGTACGCCGGCGCCCGCAGCCGCTGCGGCCCGTCGTCCCCGAGCGGCGCGGCCGGGAGCGCGAGCTCGAAGCCGGGGTCGGGCGCGGGGCCGTCACGGAGCTGGTGGTCGAACCAGGCGAGCGCGGGGGTGGTCAGCTCCCCCTCGAGCTCGGGACCGCCCGCGTCGTGACCGCCGTCGATCCAGCGGACGGCGACCTCGGTGCCGGCCGCGGCGATGCCGCGCGCGTTGGCGTCGGCCTGGTCGAGCCCGAAGAGCGAGTCCTGCGCCCCCTGCACCAGCAGCGTGGGGGCGTCGATGCGGTCCAGCACGGGGTCGGGCGACGACCTGCGCAGCCGCGCCAGCGCGCCGGCGTAGGGCCGTCCGTCCTCCGCGGCGTCGGCGAAGATCCGGCACAGGTCGGGGGCGAGCCGGCCGCAGACCTCCCCGCGGCGGGCGACCGCGCCGGCGGCCTCCCGGACGTCGTCCTCGCCCTGGGCCACCGTGGTGGAGACGAAGCGTGAGGCCCAGGCCTGCTTGAAGACCCCCGGGCCGGGCGTCTCGCCGTCGGCCACGCTCACCGCGTTCTGGGGGAAGAAGGCCTCGCCGAGGTCGTTCCAGGTGATCGCCGGGACGATCGCGTCGACGCGGTCGTCGGCCGCGGCGAGCAGCAGCGCCAGCGCCCCGCCGTACGACGCCCCGGCGACGCCCACGCGCGGGTCGCCCTCGGCGTCGAGCCGGACGTCGTCGCGCCCGGCGAGCAGGTCGAGCAGCACGCTGCCGTCGGCGACCTCGTAGTCGGGGTCGTCGAGGTGGATCAGCCCGCCGGAGTCGCCGAAGCCGCGCGCGGTGTAGGTCAGCACGACGTACCCCTCGGCGGCGGTGTCGCGGGCCTGCTCGGCCAGGTCGGTCTTGTCGCCACCGAAGCCGTGCGCCAGCAGGACGGCGGCGCGGCGTCCGTCGGCGTCCGCCCCGGGCGTCCCCGCCGCCGGCGTGAAGACCGAGGCGTCCAGGGTCACGCGCGTGCCGTCGGCCTCGTCGCCCACCCGCACGGTCGTCGCCCGCTCGCTCACCGCGGCGGCGTCGTCCGCTCCCGCCGTCACCCCGGCGACCACACCGCCGACCAGCAGCACCAGCGCCACGACACCCACGGCAAGCACGCGGGTACGGCTCGCCGCGAGGCGGCGCACCACGGGGCGGGGCATGGATGAAGTGTCCAGCACCCTCGAAACGGACGCGGTGCCCGGCAGGCAGCGCGTTGCGACCCCGTCATCCGCCGCGACCTGCGCGGGAGGTCGCTCCGGCGGCCGGGACCTAGGACCCCAGTGCCAGCCACGTCCCTTCGGAGAGCACCTCGACGGCGCCGTCCACGACCGCGATGGCCGTCTGCTCGTCGATGGCGTAGGCGGGTGCGCCGAGGTCTGCGGCCCACCGCTCCGCGTGTGCCCGCGTGTTGGTCGGGAAATGGTCGAGGTGCGGGAAGATCGAGAAGTCCACGACGCCGAGCGCCCGGTCGTCGGGCGCGTCGGGCCACGCCACGAAGTAGTCACCGATCCGCGGGGTCATCACCATGCTCCCGGCGCTCACCCCCACCCAGACCGTGTCGGGCAGGGCGGGCAGCATGTCCACCAGCCCGGACTCACGCATCCAGTGGGCGAGGTAGGTCGCGTCACCGCCGTCCACCAGGAGCGCGTCGGCGTCGCGGACCCAGGGCAGCCACCGCTCGACGCCGACGGTCGGCAGCACCGCGAGCTCGAGCACCCCGAGCGACGCCCACCCCAGGCCCGAGAGGTGCGGCGAGGCCGCGCCGGCCGCCGCGAGGTCCCGGACCGACGTCGGACCGCAGAGCGGGTGCCCCCACTGCGCGGTCGGCACGACCAGGGCGTGGCACTGCGCCACGGGCCTGCCGAGGAGTCGCACGAGGGCCGCGTGGAGGGTCGGGTTGGTGATACCACCGGAGGTGAGCAGGAGCTTCAGGGTCGCCTTCGGGGTCGGGAGCGGAATGGACGTCAGGTAGACCCGCGGGAGCGCCCACAGTCATCGCCGGGCACCCCGTGCGCGTCGGGGCGCTGCGAGCAGCGGCCTCACGACGGTCGGCGACCGGTGAGCCGCGGGCGGGGTGGGCTGCCCGCCGGGGTGGCACGCACCAGGGCCGCGGCGCGCTCGGCGATCATCAGGGTCGGGGCCTGCGTGTGGCCGCGGACCAGACCCGGCATCACCGAGGCGTCCGCCACGCGCAACCCTTCCAGCCCGTGCACGCGCAGGTCCGGTGAGACCACGCTGGTGTCCGGATCGGTGCCGATGCGGCAGGTTCCGACCGGGTGGTAGAGGGTCTCGGCCTGGTCGCGCACGAAGGCGTCGACCTCCGCGTCGGACCCCAGGGGGCCTGCCGGCTCCAACGGCTGGGCCTCGAACCGGGCGAAGGCCGGGGTGTCGAGAAGCGTGACCGCCTGCCGGATGCCCGAGCGGAGGCGTCGCAGGTCGCTGCGGTCGGGGTCGGCCAGGTAGCGGGGATCGACGAGAGGTGCACCGTCCGGCTCGGCCGGGTCGAGCCGAAGCTCGCCGTGGCTCTGCGGCGTCAGGAGCACGACGGCGACCGAGTAGCCGTGACCCGGCGGTGTCGTTCGGCCGTGGTCCAGGTAGGGCACAGGACCGAAGAGCAGCTCGAGGTCGGGAGCGGTGAGACCGCGCTCGGAGGTCACCAGGGCCAGTGCCTCCGCGACGTTGGAGGTCAGCGGCCCCCGTTGTCTCAGCACCAGGTCGAGGAGGTGCCGGGGCCGCTCGGCGTCGACCAGCGAGCCGGGCAGCCGGGTGCTCCGCGCGACCACGACGGTGAGGTGGTCCTGCAGGTGGCGACCCACGGCACGGAGCTCGTGCACCGGGTCGACACCGGCGGCGAGCAACCACTCGGCAGACCCGATCCCCGAC